>JBDRFQ010000482.1:0-2442 GCA_043818685.1 Candidatus Eiseniibacteriota bacterium | reverse complement strand
CTCCCCCCCGCCTCGCCCGGCACATCTCTTTTTTTAGTCCCACATCCTCGGCCTTGGCGGCTGCAGTCTCAATCGCCCATGCGAACGGCGTTCTGGGCTTGCCCGGTGTCATGTTTTCTTCCCTCGTGTGTGCTCGAAGGGCGGTGTCCGGTAGCTTCTGAGCGATTGCGGGTGGCGCTGAGGGACACATCCGCAGTAACCTTCGCTTCGCGGAACTCGCGGTACTCACTATTTTCCCACTCTAACGGGGCTGCACCGGGTGTCAATAATCGTTCCGCGAACGGCACGCGATGATCCCCGAATAGATCAGAGGACGTTTGTCCACGTGTGCCGACTTGCCCGGCGCGACCTTTTCTCGGCACGACTTGGGCGCACCGGAAAACGAGTCCCGAATTCGGGTCTTCTGCTGGGATTCCGAGAAAAGGGATGCGTTGATACGACGCCTGCCTCAACGGACTCTCCCGAACGGTACGCTGAGGATCGCAGCGCGGTTCATCGGTCTTTGCGAATCCCCTCGACCGTCTTGATCGTCCGCCCATTCGTGTAGAACTCGAAAGTCAGTTGCATGGCAGCGGGAAACTCTATCCTTCCTCGGGAAGTCCAGAACCTGACAACGATCTCCTTCCCCTGGAGCTTACGCAGATCACCCTGGTCTTTCGAGAAATCCGAGCGGACGTTCTTACCAGGGCTGTTCGGGCGGAAGGCGTATCTGAACCACTCCTCCCCGTGGTCGGTACGAACTTCGTAGCCGCATTTGGCCCCTTCCGCGACCGCGGGGCCAAGCCAGAAGAACGTCCAAGTGTCAAACTCGGGCGGGGCGGGCTCCTTGGTGCGAAATGTGACGCTGTCGCTGGCACTAGCGGCTTCGGCGAGGAGCTTCCTCGGACGATCGGCCACGCAATCAGCCACGCTCTTCTTCCACGCGGCAATTTTCGCCGCGTCCTTTCCCGGCAAGCTTCGCATGAACTCCCGCAGCACGGAGAAGAACTTGTCCGGCTCGTCCATGAACGGCCCGTGTCCGGACCGGTCGAACATCACCAGCTTCGCCCCGGGATGACAGGCATGGAACTTCTCCGCCTTGTCGGCGCCCCAGGTGAGGTCGTACTTACCCTCCACGATGACCAACGGCACGGGAGAGCCCTCGAAGAGTCCCCGGAAGTCGAATTCGCCGAACGTCGCGCAGATGCTCTCTCGGAAGGCGCTGTCATGTTTCCACTCGTACCGTGCCATCCGGGCAAGCTCCTGTTGCGTGGGCTTGTAGAAGCTCTGCCGCTTCCAGTCCCCGTTGAGATGGATGTTGTAGACCAGCTTGTTCTCCGGGAGGGACTTGTCCCGGTAGATCGCCGCGATTCTCTTGCTCTCCTCAGGAGAGAAGTAGACGTACTGTCGCGTGGGCTGCAGCTGGAGATGAGAGCCTGCGTCGGTCGCCCCGACAAGAACCAAGCCGGCGGTGTGCTCCGGATGCTTCAACGTGTAAAGCTGCGCCAGAGCACCGCCATAGGACCAACCAAGCAACACCCATCGGTCGATCTTCAGGGCCTCGCGCAGCTTGTTCAAGTCGTCGACGGCCTGGTCGACGCTGTAGCCTGATCCTGGCTCGTAGTCGGAACAACCACATCCGCGTTGGTCGTAGTAGATCACTTGGGAAAAAGACGCAGCACGACCGAAGTGAGGGTGGAACCCGTGATGACTGTTGCCGGGGCCGCCGCTGATCAGCACGATTGGCATCCCCCGGCCCTCCGTCTCGCAATAAAGCTCGCAGTCGCCGACGTTGATGTGGCGTTTCTCCAGCTTCAGTTCGTCGCACAAGGGAGCAATCTGGGGAATCTCTTGAATCTGCTTCTCGATGTGGACTACCCTATCGAGAACCGTCTCTCGTTGATTCTCCGGCGGCGCCGCAGGCGGTTCGGCCGCATCGGTCCTGGTTCCCAGCGACAGAACGGCAAGGAAGGAAAAGGTCGAAATGATTCCGGCAAGCAGTTTCATGGTTTTCCCACCCTAAGGAACGACTTCAGATCCCCCATTGTCCATCGACGAACCGGTCTTGCCAAGTAGGGCCGACAGCAGCATGGCCTTGAGTTGATGGTCCGAGGCGACATAGGGCACGCCCTCGGCAATGGCGAATTCATCGAGCATTCGCCTCGGCCTCCGCGACTGCCGACAGGTGAGCAAGAGCGCACAGATGGAAATGAGGTGTTCTACGCCCGAGAAAGCTGGGTATCGAATCTCGCAACTCCTTGACAGCGAACGAGTACGGAGTTATTGGTGGGGATGTGCCTGAGGTCAACTTCAGGAAGCACTCGTCGGTGCGGACATTCACGGAGTTGGAGAAGCACGGTTCGACGAGGTCATGAAGAGGAGTCCATCGTGAAGAATGTACTGCTTGTGTCGCTGATAATCCTGTGGTGTGCGGCGGGTGCCGCGATCGCAACCGAGTACCAC
>JBDRFQ010000481.1:0-14209 GCA_043818685.1 Candidatus Eiseniibacteriota bacterium | reverse complement strand
TTGTTGTCCGCGTGCTTCCCGCCGTTCAGCACGTTCATCATCGGAGTCGGGAGGAGGCGCGCGCCGACGCCTCCGAGATAGCGGTAGAGAGGGAGGCCGAGCGAGTCCGCCGCCGCACGCGCGACCGCGAGCGAGGTTCCGAGGATCGCGTTCGCGCCGAGGCGCCCCTTGTTCGCCGTGCCGTCCAGCTCGACGAGGATCTGGTCGATGAGGATCTGGTCGAGCGCGTCGCACTCGAGGAGCTCGGGCGAGATCTCCTCGTTCACGTTGCGGACCGCCTGGAGAACCCCCTTCCCGAGGTAACGGTTCGGCTCCCCGTCGCGGAGCTCGACGGCCTCGTGCCTCCCCGTCGAGGCGCCGGACGGGACGAGGGCCCGCCCGAAGCCGCCGGTTTCGAGCACGCACTCCACCTCGAGGGTTGGGTTTCCGCGCGAGTCGAGGATCTCGCGCGCGTGAACATCGGCGATCAACGTCATCGGATCTCTCCGTTCCGCGGGCCGCCGCCGGCCGGCCGTTGTTGTTCAATGCAGAAGAAGGTAACTCTCTCCGCGGCGAGTACCCTACAACCGCGCCGGGGGCGGGTCAAGGGAAAACCCGGAAAGCGTCCCCCGTGCTTTCCTTGACGGCCCGCGGGGGTCTCTCTACATTGGGGCGCCGGGGGAGGTTTGCCGGGGGCGGGCGTGGGCGGGACGCGGGTCGGGCGGACGACCGGGCGATCGCGGAGGGTGCGTTGGAATCCTCGCCGGCGGAACGGAAGCTCGTGGCGCGGGCCCTCGCCGGCGAAGAGGGCGCGTTCCGGGCGCTTCTCCGGCGGTACCAGCGCGATGTCTTCAACCTCGCCTTCCGGATTCTCAAAAACCGCGAGGACGCGGAGGACGCGGCGCAGGAGGTGTTCGTTCGGGTTTATCAATCCCTGGGCCAATACGACCCGAACCGCCCGTTTCGGAACTGGCTCCTCCGCATCACGCACAACCTGTGCGTCGATGTTCTGAGGCGCCGGCGGATCCGCACGGTGTCGCTCAGCGAGCCCCTTCAGGGGGAGGAGGGGGAGATCGGGTGGGAGCTGCCCGATCCGGACGCCGCCGACCCTCTCGATGCGCTCGTCGGGAAGGAGGAGCGGGAGATCATCGAGGAGACGATCGCGAAGCTCGGGGAGACCCTCCGCAGCGCGATCGTTCTCCGGCACGTGCAGGGGCTTCGCTATGAGGAGATCGCCGAGGTTCTCGGCATTCCCCTCGGGACGGTGAAGGTGCGCATCTTCCGCGCGCGCGCGGCGATCGCGGAGATCTTGGGGCGGAGATTCGGGGAGAAAGGGCCATGAGAGGGACGTGCCGGGCGGCGCTGCTCGTTCTCGCATCCGCGCACGGGGTGCTCGCTTCGGGCGGGGAAGAGCTGGTTCTCGACTACAGCGCGGAGGGCCGGCCCTTCCCCGCGGCCGGGAAGATCGTCGTGCGGTGCGAGAGGGGCTCGGTCCGGGTGGCCGGGGATCCCGAGGCGGACAGGATCTACGTGCGCGCCCTCGAGGAGGCGCTCGGCGCGGCGGGGGAAGAGAGCCGCGCGATCCTTGACGCAACGACCATCGACATACGCGAGGAGGGAGACTCCCTGGTCCGCGTCGAGGTCTCCCCATCCGGCGCCCGCTTCTCGAGGAAGAGGTCCTTTCTCGGGCGGCTCTTCGGCTCGCCGGAGAACATCGAGGTCGCCGTGGCGCTCTCGATCCGCCTCCCGGAGCGCGCCGACGTGGAGGTCCGTACGGTTCGGGCGAGCGTCCGCGTGACCGGGATCGCCGGACGGGTGAGCGTGGAGACGGCGAGCGGGGCGGTGCGTCTCGATGAGATCGCCGGGGAGGTGCGGGCCGCCACGGAGGCGGGATCGATCGGCGCGGAGGACATCACCGGGCCGGTCGATGTCCGGTCGGTGAGGGGGGAGATCGAGGTGCGGCGGGTGACGGGCCCGGTCCGCGTCGAGGGGGCGGCGGGCGAGATGTACGTCTTCGCGGTGGCGGGCCCCGTCGAGGTGAAGAACATCTCCGGAGAGGTGGTCGTCGCGCGAGCTTCGGGGAGCCTCGCCGTGACGACCGCGGGGGGGCCGGTCGAGCTGATCCGGTGCGAGGGGACAATCGACGTCCGGACGCGGGCGGGGGGGGTGACGGTGAGGGACGTCGGGAAAGGGCTTTCGCGCTGCCGGATCCGCACCGAGTCCGGAGAGATCCGGGTGCTGGTCCCGGAGCGGTGGGACGCTCGGGTCGAGGCGCGCGCCGGAACCGGGGCGATCGAGTGCGTGTATCCGATTGATTTGAAGTGGATTAGCAAGGAGGGCTTTCTCGGGGTCGCCGGCGAGGGCCGGGAGGAGCTCACGATCGAGAGCCGCAGCGGAGGGGTCCGGATCGTGCGGGAGAAGGCGTAACCTCTCCGCGTCGGCCGTCGTAGGGAGAGCAGGAAGGGAGAGAGGTGATGGCCGCAAGACACCTGTTGGACGAGGAGCTTCAGCTCCACCTCGAGGGAGAGAGGATCGACGCGGCGCTCGTCGATCATCTCCAGGGGTGCGAGCGCTGCGAGTCGAGGCTCGCGAGCCTTCGTGTGGCGATCCGGCTCCTCGACCGGCTGGTGGTCTTCGAGCCCTCGCCCCTCCTCGAAGAGGCGGTCTCCGCGAGGCTCTTCCCGCGGGCAGTTTCGCCGGCCCGATTCGGATTCCCGGCGTGGGCCGGCGCCTTCGCACCGGTACTTCTCCTCGCGAGCTCGGCGTTCTTCTACGGCGCGCTCCGTCTCCTCGGGGTCGTTGGAGACCTGGCGCTCCGCCGGGCCATTCAGAGCGAGCCGTCGGTGTTCCGGTTTCTTGTTGAGAGGATCGCCGGGTTCTTCGTTGGGTTGGTCGGAGCGATCCGCGGGCTGGTCGATGCGGCGAACGTCGCGGAAACTCTCGGGCGGGCGGCCCTGCTCGCCGGCGAGACGCCGCAGTTCCGCCTTCTCCTGCTCGCGTCAACGGGAGTTCTCGTGTTCCTGGCCCTCGGGTGGGGAACGCGGGCGCTCCTCTCACGAAACAGAGGAGGACATCACCATGTGCTTCTTGCCTAGGCTCGACCGGGTGCTTCTTGCCCTCGCGTGCGCGGTGGTCCTTCTTGGCGGGATCCATCTCTTCCCCGGCGCCGCGGTGGGCGCGGCCGCCTCGTTGTCGGCGGCCGATTCCACCGCGAGCGATTCGGCGGAGGCGGAAGTCGACACCGCTGCGGAGGAGGAGCGTGACAGGGAACGCGGCGTACGTGTGAAGGTGGACATCGACACAGAAGACGAGGTCGGCTCGCTCACGATGGACAGCGGCGATCTCGTCCGGATGGGGCAGAGCCACACGATCGACTCGACCACGATGGTGTCGGGGGACGCGGTGGTGATCGGCGGCAACCTCGATGTGTACGGCAAGATCGGGGGAGACGCCGTGGTGATCGGGGGGGCCCTGCACCTCCATCCAGGCGCGTTCGTCAGCGGAGAAGCGGTCGTGATCGGCGGCCGTCTGACCAAGGAAGAGGGGGCCTTCGTCGGGGGAGAGCAGGTCTCCATCGGAACCGGCTTCGAGCAGTTCTTTCCCTGGAGCTGGTGCAAGAGGGAAGTGAGCCCCTGGAAAAGCGCGGGCCGGACGCTGATCGGCGCGGTTGTCCGGATCGTGCTCGTCTTCCTCGCGATCCTGATTTTCGTCGATCTCTTCGGCGAGCGGACCGGGCGGATCGCCGGGCGAGTCGAGAGCGATTCGTTCCGCTCCGGCCTCTTCGGTCTTCTCGGTGTGATCCTCGTTCCGGTGACGATTCTCGTTCTCGTGATCAGCTGCATCGGGATCCTCCTCCTGCCGGTTCTCGGGGTCCTGATCGGCGTGGCGTTCCTGTGGGGGGTCGTCGCCGCCTCTCTCGTGATCGGGAGAACGGTCGGGCGCCGCTTCTTCCCCGACCTCGAAACCCCGCGCTATCAGGCCTTCGTCGGGTTCCTCATCCTTGGTGCCACCGCCTTCGTCGGCGCTCTCCTCCTTTCGTGGGGCGGTCCGATCCGCTTCCTCGGGTGGACCTTCGCGATCGCGGGGAAGGTGATCTTGGGACTCGCGTACCTCGTCGGCTTCGGGGCGGTTCTCGCGACCCGCTTCGGGAGGCGCCCGAAGGGAGAGGTGATCGTAGAGGAGGGAGGAGCGGCGGGCGCGCCCTCTCCGGGAGCGGGCGTCTAGCGGTTCTTACGCGGTGGTTTCGCCCGGGGCGGGGCCCCTGAAGGGTCCGGCCCCGACTGCTTGCGGCGCGTTTCCCCGCTGCGCCCCGAGGTGCGGTCGCAAATCGCGGCGACTGTCCTCCGGTCTCCGATTGCGTGCATCCCCCGCCGCAAGACTCTCGCCCTCTCGGGCCGAGTTCCGGGCTGCTCGATCGCCGGCCCTTGCATCAAGGAACCTGCCGAGATGTGCAGCAACACGGGACTCAGGTGTTGCAGGCGGCGCACGCATCCCGGCTCGGCATACATAATGAAGCGGATACCGCGAGAACCAAGAGCGCTCATCCGGGAAAAACCGATGGTTCCGTGTGAAGGAGAGATGCTATCTTGTGAGCTGAACTCGAAGAGCTTGGCTGCACGGTTGGTCGGATCGGGCATTCGGCTTCCCCTGAGGCGCCATCTATGGCAGTTCAGATTGGGGCGACGGACGGCGGTTGACATCAATCGGCCGAGGGCCGCCTCGGCCTCGGTCGCGTAACGGCTCGGGCGTTCGCACCCTGTCGGCGTTTGGGAAGATCGACATGACTCAAGCCCGCAATTGGCTCCTCTACGGCTGTCTCCTGGTGATCCTGTCCGTTTGGGCCTTCGGGGACCTGCGACACCACAATTGGGCTTTCGATGATGAGGACTACATAGAGAACGCGAGGATCGCGCAGACACGCTTCATACACATTCTCTCCCCCGAGAAGGCCTGGGCGGCCCGTCCCGTAGTCCACTTCTACTTCTGGGCTGCGTATCCCATCTTCGGCGACGATCCCGGGTACTATCATCTGGCCAATGCCGCCCTTCACACGTTGGTCGCCTTCTCGTGTGCGCTGCTCTTCCATGGGCTCGGCGGGGGATTCGCAGCTTCCACGGTCGCAGGTGTGCTGTTCCTGGTGAACGTGGCTCACTTCAGAGCGGTCTATTGGATTTCCGGGGTCGGGCTTTTGCTCGGGACCCTCTTCGGCCTCGTCTCTGCGCTGTGCCTTCTCGGCTTCCTAAACCGAGGGAAGCCCATTGACAAGTGGGCATCTCTCTTCTTCTTCACCGCAGCGGTGTTCGCTCACGAAGCTGCTGTTGTCTTTCTGGGTCTGCTCGGAATCCTGATCTGGAGAAGCCGGGGCCGAAAGGGACTGAAGCTCCTGGCGCCCTATCTTCCTGTCGCTTTCGCCCTATGGGCGGTCAGTCGATATGTGTACCCGACTCCGCTGGCCGAGGACGACGGCTACGGACTCGGCTCCCATGTGTTCCTGAACTTCTTGAACGGGATCTTCTTCCTCATTTCGGGCTCGCATCACGACATGAGCTGGCTCGGTTTGCCGGCGCCCGCGAAAGCTGTGATGGGATTCCTGATAGCCGCCGTTCTGCTGGTGATCTCGTGGAGACACGGACAGATCCGCCTCGTACTGCTCTGGGTGTTTATCTCGCTGTTGCCGTATCTGCCGTGGCGGGATCGGGCGGAAGCCTGGAGATACTTCTACACCCCGGCCAGCGGAAGCAGCACCCTGTATGCGATGCTTCTCCTGTGGACGGCCCGTCGTGCGGCGGCACTCGGTCGCCGCCGGTGGTTGCGTCCTGCGGCGTGGCTCTCGCTGGGGGGCCTCCTGGTCTGGTCGAGCCTCCGGCACACGGACGGCCTGCAGGCGGTTCAGTATGCCTTCTCGGCTCGGCACTTTCAGAAGAAGGGGGACTTTCGCCAGGCTCTGGTCGAATACCGGAGAGCGGAGGATCTCGCCCATCCCCGTCGGGCCTTCAGGGACCGGGTCAAGTTCAACGGGGCGGTTTGCATGCTCGAGGTGGGGGAGGTCGATGGCGCGTACGGGATCCTGTCGGAGATTGCCGTGGAGTACCCGGAGTATGGGCCTGTCTACAGACCCTTGCTGAGGGCGTATCGGGAACGTCACGGTCTTCGCGACGTCAGTAGGGGTGTCTCGCAGGAAGATGTCCTGTCGACCGAGACATCTTCGTCTTTGAGGGCGTCGATCGATCGGTCGATCAAGGAAGGCGAGTGGCGGCATGCGGAGGCGCTGTGTCTTCTCTACCTCCACTTTCTCCCGGGGGACCTGGGAATGAGGACGCGAATGGCCGCCGTTCATGAGAAAACAGGTCGCGAGGAGCAGGGTCGTCGGGAGTTGATGGAGGTGGCCGGTGTTCTGAACGAGCAGGCCTGCGATCACATCGCGAGCGGACAGTACGATGCTGCGGAGTCCCTTCTCGTGGAGGCGATCCGTCTCGCTCCAGGCGTCGCGTATCCGCACTTCAATCTCGGCGATGCCTATTGGAGGGCGGGAAAGTGGGCTCTGTGTGTCGAGGAGTGGGAGACGGTCTTGGAGCTCGCCCCGGACGATGGGAACCTGAAACGGCTGCTGGCGGACCGGCTTCGGACCGCAAGGGAGAGAGCGATGGAGGACGAGAGGAGCAGTCCGTAGCCCCGGACTCGCGTACTCGAGTGAGCGGGCGTCCGGCGGTTCTTCCATGAAGTGTTCGGCGGGGCCGGGTTCGCGACGGTTTCGGCCCCGATCGCTTCCGGCGCCTCCTCGCCAAGCCCAGCGGCACGACCGGAAGGCCGAACGCTTGGCTTTTCGATCCCGGTCGATTCATTTCGCCGCGCGAGCCGCGGCCACCATCCTCGGGTCGCTCTTTCGAGCGAATCGCCGGAACGGTCTGCTTCGCTTCCCCGACTCCTCTGTCATCCGGATGGTTGCCGGTTCGACCCCGTCGGGGAGCCGATTCGCAGCCTCATTCAAATCAATGGATTACAAGCCCGCCGGTTCCCAGACTGTGAGGAGGCGCCTCGCCTGACAAGGGCCAGGCCGATGCTCGGACCGCCGCCGAGCGGCCGGACCACATGCCTCCGCCGATGCCCAGGGTAGAGGCAGCGGACCCCTTGCTTGCCACTGTAACGAAACGGAAAAATGCGGTATAATAGTCAACCGGTAGCAGCTCACGCATCTTGCCCAGCAGCCTCGCACCCGTGACCTCTTGCCCGAGGAGGTGGCGGGTCTCTTCGAATCGGGACGGCTTCCGAGCCGCAATGAGGGCTCGGATTCTGATAGACAAGCGGTCGCACCCGCACACCACCGTGCGTGTCCGCGCGGCGCCCGGCCAGCGTCCCCCGGCACCGGAAGAGGCCGACCAACGGCGGCGCACGGCGAGGAAGAACGTCCTGGGACGCGAATCGGATCCATCCGAGAAGGAGTCGAAGCCATGAGACGCTGCTCGCTGGGGACGTGCGTCCCGGGCGGGATGAGGCGCACGATCCGGAACTGCAGCTTCTCCGCGGCGGTCGTCTTCTGCCTGTTCACGGCAACGGCGGCTGCGGCGGGGGGGACACCCGCGAGGAGCCCTGAAGGTCCACTCACGTTGGTTCTTCTCTCGACCGATTCCCCGGCGGAGTGCCGGGCGGTGCAGGAGGCCGTCTACCGGGAAGGGGGCCGGGTCCGCATGGTCTTCCTCCCGTCGGTGATCGTGGCCTTTCTTCCGGAGGAGAGCGCATCCAGACTCACCGCACTCGGGCCGGTGGTCGACGCGCGACGCGGCCCGGTCGATCCGTCCGCATACGGGCGATTAACCCGCGATCAAAGCGCCGGCCTCGCCATCTGGAACGATCACTTCATGGGGCTCAAGCAGCACGACGAACAGCTGCTTCGCCGTGGGGAGCCGGGCCCCGGACGACACTACTCGTGCGGGATCCCGGTCCCCCTGGAATTCCGCGACCCCGGTCTCGGGGTGCCCGGCAAGAAGGGCTACGTGGCGGGATTCTTCTCGACCAGCGAATACATGATTCTCGACGGAGGAACGAGCGACCACCTCGAGTTCCAGCTCAACATCGTGTTTCCCGAATCGAACGGCCTGATCGACGCGAGCACGGAGAACTGGACCAACGCCGACATGTCGAACTACATCACCGAGGTCTACGAGGGGATCGAGTGGTGGGCCGATCGGTATGGACCGGCACGGATGACGATGGCCCTCGCGACGACCTGGGACGTGGACATCCCCTGGGAGCCGATCAACCACGCCCACACTTTCGAATCGACCTGGGCGGATGATCTGATGGACTCCCTGAATTCAGGCGGGAGCAGCTACTTCAACAAGGTCCGCAACTTCGACAACAACTACCTGGTGTGGGAGAAGACCTGCTGGACGAACACTCTCTTCGTCGTGAACTCGAAGAACGACGCCGACGGGAACTTCACGGACGGGTGGTTCGACTATTCCTACCTGGGCGGCCCGTTCATGGTGATGACCTACGACAACGGTTGGCGGGGGAACGGGAACACCGACTACATGTGCGCCCACGAGACCGGCCATACGTGGTACGCCCTGGACGAATACGCCTCCACCAACCCTCCCTGCACGGACACGGAGACGTCCGGGTACTTGAACGTCCCGAACGGGAACTGCGAGAACGGGGGCGGGATCTCGGTCGAGTGCATCATGCGCAACAACGTGAGGGACGAGTTCACGAACGGGAGCGTGTGCAGCTACACGCGGGACGCGGTCGGGTGGCGCGACACGGACGCGGACTCGATCCCGGACATCGTGGACCATCCGCCGATCCTCACGCTGACCGGCTTCGCCGCAACGCCGACGTGCGACTCGACGCCGACCTTCACGGGGAGCGTCATTCCGGAGCGTGAACCGAACCGGAACCCGGCGCGGTTCTCTTCCGGGTCGAGCTCGGGCGACACCATCTCGGTGAACAGCGTTTCTCTCGTCGAGTACCGGGTGAACGGCGGGGCCTGGCAGTCCGCGACTCCGACCGATGGAGAGTGGGACGAGGCGGACGAGGCGTTCCAGTTCACGCCCGTGCTGGCGGCTCAGGAGATCAGCGTGGTCGAGGCCCGGGCGAGAAACTCCCGGGGACTCTACAGCGCGATCCGGCGCGACACGCTGATCTACATGGGCGGGTTCGCCTGGAGCGACGGCTTCGAGGACGGAAGCGCGTCGGACTGGACCATCGTGAACGGAGGAGCGACGATCGCGCTTACCAACACGACCGCGCACGGAGGCACGTGGAGCATCCAGGTGACCGGCGCGTCGGGGGCCAGCCAGGGAGCCACGGCGGAGTCACCGGCACTCGCGCCCTACATCGACACGAACGAGCCCTACACGGTCTCGTTCTGGTTCCGCTACGGCGATTTTCACTGGGACCAGTTCGTCGTCTTCGGGCACGTGCGTATCCTTGTCGACTACCCGTGGTTCCCCATCAAGTACGACCCGGTCGGCAACTGGACGGGGCTCACGAACCTCGGCGGCGCGTTCAACGGCTACATCCCCGCGAACACGTGGAAGAAGGTGGAAATCGCGGTGAACCCGGGGGCGAGGCAGTACACGGTCACGATGGGAGGAAGCCTCCTCGGGACCGCGACCTACAACACGACCGTGGTTCCGAGCTCGAGGCTCTGGTTCGCCGACAACTACTCGGCCTCGAACTTCATGAACGGATGGTACGACGACTTCCGTGTTGCGGGATGCCCCACGGCGACGGGCGTGCCGATGGCCGGGGTCGTCCAGGGGGCGGCGTTCCGCCTCTTCGCCTCGCCGAATCCGTTCGGCCCGGCGGCGGACGTGCGCTGCGAGCTGCCGGCTTCCGCGCATGTCGCGCTGCAGGTGTATGACGTGAGCGGCAGGCTCGTCCGCACGCTGCTGGACGAGGAACAGGCCGCGGGGGTCCGCGTCGTGCCATGGGACGGCCGCGACAGCCGCGGTCAGCGGGTATCTGCCGGCGTCTACTTCGTCCGGATGCAGGCGGGGCACGTAGAACGTCACACGAAGGTTGTGCTCATGCGGTGAAGAGTCCGGAACCGCACTGCTGGAGGGAAGGGGATCGGGAGTACGAGGAGCACGAACCGGCAATGGGTCGGTTTCCGGGGATGCCCTGCTCATTGAGTCCCCGGAGGGAACACGGGGGCGCCCCGTCCGTCACGGTGAGCAGGGCATCCCGCTCCCCGGTAAGAGAACGGCGGGAGGGGCGGTCATTCCTTTCGCTTCTTGTGCTCTTTCATCAGCTTCGAGATGCCCTTCCAGCGCTTCTTGCCGACGAGGTGGGCGAGCTGATCGCGCTTGATCCTGAGATGATCGAGCTCCTTGAGGAGCTTGCGGTAGGCCTCGTATCGCCGCCTGTCGAGCGCTCCATCCTCCACGGCAGCCAGAACGGCGCAGCCCGGCTCGGTCAGGTGCCGGCAGTCGCGAAACCGGCAGAGGGCCGCCAGCCGCGCGATGTCGTCGAACGCCTCGTCGATCGCGTCCTCGCCGGCCCAGAGCTGGATCTCGCGGAGGCCGGGCGTGTCGATGAGGAGGCCCTCCCTCCCGAGCACGATCAGCTCGCGGCGGGTTGTCGTGTGGCGCCCGCGGCTTCTTGCGCTTCGCACCTCGCGCACCTCGAGGATCTCCCTGCCGACCAGCCGGTTGATGATCGTCGACTTGCCGACCCCGGAGGAGCCGATAAGGGCGCCGGTCCTCCCCTCGCCGAGGCACGCGAGCAGCCGGTCCAGGCCCTCCTCGCGGGCCGCGCTCATCGCGATCACAGGCACGCCCCCCGCGACCGCTTCGACATCGTCCACATAGGGCGCGGTCTTCTCGACGAGGTCGGTCTTGTTCAGCACGACGACCGGGCTCGCCCCGCTTTCCCGCGCGAGGAAGAGGTAGCGCTGGATCCTAGAGAGGTTGAAGTCTCCGTCGAGACCGCTGACGAGGAAAAGCGTGTCAATGTTGGCGGCGATCACCTGCTCCTCGGTCTTCTCCCCGGCGCTCTTCCGGGAGAAGGCGCCCGCCCGCGGCAGGACCCGGTGGATCGTCGCCCTCGCCTCGCCTCCATGACGCTCCGCCTCGACCCAGTCGCCGGCCGCGGGCCATTCGGCAGCGGTTCGGGCTTCGTGGCGGAACCTCCCGGAGAGGGTCCCCTCGAGCTCGCCCGCCTCGGCGAAAAGCACGTAGCTCCGCTTGTGCGGCGTGGCGACGCGCGCGGGGATCCGGTTCTCCTCGCTCGGTTCGGCGAAGGCCTCCGCGAGCCTCTCGTTCCACCCCAGTGTTCGGAGGTCGGTCACCGTTCTCGTCTCTTCCCGCTTTCCCGTCGCTCGCTCATCGACCGCGCAAGCGATCTCAGGAAACCGTGGGCCGGCGTACACGGCCTTACGTTCACATCCACGATCTCGTCGCCCGCTGCCTGAATCAGAATGAGAATACCGAGTGTGAAGAACAATGGCCAGCGACAAGGAAGTTAGGGAGAGACTCATAGTAGGCTGCGGAGTCCTCTGCGCCGTACCGCAAAGTCTATCCCTGATCTCCCGCCTCCTCGCGACAATCCGGGCGCGCCGTCGTTGCATCGCGATCGACCCTGCATACTTCTCATTGGCGCAGGTGGAAGATCCGCTCCTTCCACGAGAGGAGGGCTCGGAGGAGCGGGAAACGGAACATCCGGGTTTCCCAGTACATTGTGAGAGGTGCGCCGAAACCCGCCTTGAAGGCTGCGATGGAAGGCGTGTTCGCTCCCATGAAATCGAGATAGTCACATTCGCGGCTTAGCTCTTCATTGATCCTCCAAACCAGAAGCGAGGGGGCTCCTTGCTTAATGAGCGTCGTGTCGGCGCCTGCGACCCAGTCGTAGGCCATACGGCCGTCTATGATCACAATACGAAGGGCGTGTGGTCTTTCTTGTGAATCGACCGCCAGGAAGCCCCTCGCGACTCCCTCGGCTCGCAGTCGGAGGAACCACTTCGTCAAGAGGTCCACAGGGACAGGCGGTGCTTGCCCATGGCGACCGTAACTGGCGGCGTAAAGCGGAGCGTAGTCGGCTATGTCGGCTACCGCCCGAACGCTCAGACCGTAATCATGAGCTCGTCGGACCCGGTTTCGAACGTCATATCGTAGTGCGGCGAACGCCTCCGGAGAAGGATCCAGTCGGAGCCTGAACGTATAGCGAGGAATTGCCTCCCAGTTGCTCCAGACGAGCGGTCGAAGTTCCATCATCGTAGGATGGTGAACAAGTACGGCCATGGAGTGCCTCCGACGGATTTCTTTCTCCATCTCACTCACAAGTCGCAAGACATCTTCCACCTCGGCCGACGTTCGAGGACTGAGCCTCGGGCGCAGAACAAAGCCCTGGTACGGAGTGAAGAGGGGAGGAAGTAGCAGATCGAGGCCTGCCCGTCGAGACCGCACGATGATGCAGCCTCCACAGAGGCTTCCCTTCTTGTGGCACCCATAGAGAATCCAGTGCTTACCAAGCACCTCATGGAGGACTTGATACCATACCGTCGTGTTGAAGACCGTTCCCTGGGGCGAGCGCCCGACGAACTCATCCCAGGTGTCGTAGCTGGTCTCACTCAGCGGCTCGCACACGTAGCGATCCACTACAGGTCCCTCCCGGTCGTTCTTTCAGGCTCGCTCAGCGCGTGTTGACAGCCCATACCTCGTATCTCGGCGTTTGCAGCACCAACAGCCCGAATCTCCCAACGGTCGCGTGCGCGCTAGCAAGTAGTTCCCCGTGGAACTCTTTCCCCCAGCGGTCGACTTCCTTGTAGTCGGAACGGTCAAGGATCACATGCGTGAGCGTTGTTTTCTCGGAGCCTGCCAAGTAACCTTCCAGAGCCTCTGGTGGAAGGAGGGAAAGGTGATCTCGTTGCCAGCGCGCATTGGGAGCCCCCAGGTAGAAGAGAAGCGGGGCTTCGATCCACCTGCTGACGAGCGCGGCGTGCTGAAACGATTGGCTTTCGAGGCAACGGACAACTTCTCGGGCGCCAGAGGTGTACGCTTGCGGTTCCCAGATGAAGGCTCGATAGACGCTGAAAAGGACGCTTGTGACGATGAGCAGGATCAGGAAGACCCGGGGCGTAAGCCCGTGGCGCCTGCCAACCCGGGATCTCTTAGCGAGGTGTAATCAGGACCACGTGATTAGTCCCGCAACGACCAGGACAGAAGCGGAGAGGGCAAAATCGGGGGGGGAGGGGATTGCGGCCCCGGCGATCCGTTTGACGGCCAGCCTCCACGGAGCGAGAGCCGCCCAGAGCAGGACAACGGGAGTAATCAGAACGAGAAGATCCCCGCGTTGCCATGACCGATGGCGCCAGAGGCGATCGGCCTCGAGGCCAGCAAGAAGCAGCGCTGGGAGGACCATTGGGGGAGTGTACTGAACCAGCTTACTCTGAGCGACCGAGAAAGCGGCAAGAGCGACCCCGATCCACGAGAAGAACAGCAACTTGGCAATCTCGCGACGTTGTTCCGGAAGGGAGGGGTGATCATTGAGAACCTCCTTCCTGCTCCTGGCTGCCCTCGGGATTCGGAAAAGAGAAGCAAGCTGGATACAACCCGCCGTGCGTGCGAGAGAGAGGAGGAACAACATGAAACCGAAGGGCATCCGGATCGGAAGTTGGTTCATGTAGTAGAGAGATCCCAGGGCCTTCTTCTGCATGTCGACACCCGACACAATCCGCTCCCACACGTTCCAGAGGAAGTAGTCGTGTATGAATGGCATCCCCTGTGTGAGGACCATGTAGACATGCCACGGCGCTGCCACGAGCACTCCGACCGCGGAGGCGATAGCCAGGTTGGCCAACGCAATGCCGGACCCGGGGAGGGCCCGGCGCGCCCGAGTGCACCAGGGGATCCAAGGCATGAGGAGCAAAGAGAAGAGGAGGCCGGCCAGGGGGAAGACGAGAGCGACTACCCCCTTCGTCATAGCCGAGAGACCGAATGCAAGACCGGACAGGACGATCCAGAAGCGCCTCCTTTCGGAGAGACTCTGAAGAAATGCGGCGAAGGCTACGAAGAGAAACAGAAGATAGGTCGACTCAGTCATCGCGAACCGCGAAAAATGGGTGAGAACGTAGTTTAGACCCACCAGCGAGGCTACCCACCAACCGGTTGACCGATATCCCAGGCGGGCTGCGAGAAGACAAACTGCGAGAACGAGGATGGCGCCGGAAAGCGCCGGAACAAGTCGGGCCGATGCCTCGCTTGTGCCGAATACGCGAAAAGTCGACGCC
>JBDRFQ010000480.1:0-10889 GCA_043818685.1 Candidatus Eiseniibacteriota bacterium | reverse complement strand
ACCGCCACCGAGATCTTCGCGGAGGTCGCCTGCCGGAGGAACGAGTTGTAGATCCCCTCGTTGATTCGCACCTGCTCTTCGAGGAAAGAGAGCTCCTGCGCCCTGCGGCTGAGGGCGAGCGGACTCGGACCGGACGGCAGGGGCGCGACCACCTGCTCCTCGAGCGTTTGCCTGCGAGCCGTCAGGGCTTCCATGAGAATCCGATCGCGGAGAAGGTCCCCGGCGAGCTCCTGCACGCGGGAGGGCTGGTTGAGGAGAAGCGAGCGGGCGAGCCTCCTGCTGGTCTCCTCGATCTCCCCCCGCGCGTCCCCGATCCTCGAGTTGTGGGTGATCACGGTCGGGTCGTTCCACGACCGCTCGAGCAGAAGAAAGCCGAGCTGCCTCTCGAGGGAGAGGAGCTTCTCGGCGAGGAGGGAGACCGCGGGCCCGGCGCCGTCGAGGAACGCCTCCACGTTGAACCCGTACATCTGACCGAGCATCGCGCTCGCTTGATCATGCCGCTCGCCGATGCGGATGAGCTCGTAGCCCGTTTCATCCGCGAGACGCGCCGCCGCTCCGGGGTCCACGCGCAGGAGAGGCGACGCGCCCCTCGCCAAGGGCTGGCTCATGAGGAACTGGTTCAGCTCACGCCTCGCGTCGTCGAGCTTCTCTTTGTAGATGGCGATCTGCTCCTCGGTGAACACGCTCGCCGCCCGGAGCCGCCCGAGCTGCTCGTTCCGGACCATCTCGAGGAGCTTCTCGTTGATGAGGTTCGAGAGCCGAAAGAGGAGGTCCCGGTCCTCTCCTTCCATCGTGACCTGATAGATGCTCGTCCCCGCGATGGTGATCTCGATCATGTCCGCGAGCCACGAGGTTAGGTCCTGCCGGAGGATCTCCTCGGGGGTCTTCGGGTTCCCGGTCCTCTCCTTCTTCGAGGCCGCCCGGTCGAGCGCTTCCGGACTGTCGAGGAACCCGAGCTCTTCCGCCATTTCCCCGAGGAAGTCGGGAGAGAGCACCTTGATGCGCAGGAGGTTCGCCTCGTCCCGCCGCTCCGTCTCCCGCGCCCGCGACGGTCCCGTCCCGGGAAGAAGCTGGCGTTCGACCTCGCCGCTGAGGGGCGAGTTCATTTCGAAGAGAAGAACGGACTCGATCCGGAAGATCTCGGGCATCCGTTCCACGATCAGGACCGATGTCACCACGGCCAGGAGAAACGGGACGATGACGTACCACTTCCGCTTCCCGATCGTCTCCCAGAGGAGGCGGGGATCGAAAGATTTCCGCGATTCGTCGGTCGTTCCCGTCCGGTTCACTCAGCGATTCTCCACAAACCGGTCGTAAAGCAGCGCCATCGTCAGAACGGTCGTGACCGCCCGAAGCCCCGAGCCGTACGTGTCGAAGAACGTGCGGAGCTGCGTCTCGCTGGTGCTCGTCACCTCGATCGTGTCGCCGGATCGCAGGGGCGGGTTCCCCCTCCCGTCCCCCCTCGCCATGTAGTCCTCCAGGCTCACCTCGGTCACGACGCGTTGGCCCGATTCCTCCCGCACGATCCGGACGCGATTCCGATCGGCGGCCTCGGTGACGCCCCCCGCGAGGAGGAGGGCGCCGACGAGGCTCTCGTTCCGGCCGACGAGGTACATGCCCGGTCTCACCACCTGGCCGAAGACATAGACCACCCGGTCGGCGAAGACGTCCACACCGACCACGTTCGTGCGGGGGATGTAGACCGTATCCCCCGGCTGCAGGCGCGGAAGCGCCTCCCGATCCCCACCGAGAAGATACGAGTTCAGATCGATCGCGATCGTCCGCATCCCCTCTCCCTCCCCGCGGAGGATCCGCACCTCGCTCAGGTAGGATGCGGTCGTGGGGCCTCCCGCCGTCATGATGACGCTCCACAGGTCGGGAATCTCCTGAAACGCATAGCGCCCGGGGGAGCCGACCTCCCCGATGATGTAAATCTCGCGGCTGTTGTACTCGACCACGACCACCTCGACCTGCGAGATGTCCCGTTTGTACAGGGAGTACCGGTCGGTGAGGATCTCGGCGAGCGCGGAAGGCGTGTAGCCGGCCGCGCGGATCGTCCCCACGAGCGGGAGAACGACGAGCCCGTCGATTCCGACCTCGACCTCGCGGTCGAGAGTGGGCTCCTGCCAAACCGAGACGCGCAGGCGATCCCCAACGCCGATCGTGTACACGCGCTCGGCGTCGCCCTGCGCATGGGCCGCCCCTGCGGCGAGGAGGAGGATGAGAACCGTTGCGGCGGATGACCGTTTCATCACGTTCATGATTCGTCCTTCCGGGTCGAGCCGGCACCCCATTTGCCGGCTCCTTGCCCGCCTCAAGCTACACCGCACCGGGGAGGGGTGTCAAGGCGGATCCCGCCGTATCTCCTTGCCGCTACGCAACCTCCGGCCTCATCCCCTGCCGGGTTCCTCCTTCTTCAAACGAGCCTCTTCTTCTCGGAAACGATCGAGCCGGCCTCGGAGCGTGTTCCGGCTGATCCCGAGGAGCTTCGAAGCCCGCACCTGGTTCCCACCGACCTTCTCCAGCGCGAGCCCGAGGAGCGCCTTCTCGAAGTCGCGAACCGTCCGGTCGTAGAGGGAGCCGCGCTGATCCACGCAGAGCGCTCCGAAAACCGGCTCGAGAACGGAGCGGAACGACTCGGACAGCTCCCCGCCCCCGCCTGCCCGAGCCGGCCCGGCAATCCCGTCCTTCCGTTCGAGATAGACGGGGAAGTCCTCGCAGGTCAGGACCCCGGTCTTGTTCAGAATGACCGCGGTCTGCACGTTGTTCTCCAGCTCGCGGACGTTTCCCGGCCAGTCGTGCGTCTGGAGAAGCTCGACCGCCTGGGGAGAGAGGCCCCGCACCGACTTCATGAGCTGGTAGTTGAACTTCTGGATGAAGTACTCCGCGAGGAGAACGATGTCCACTCCGCGCTCCCGGAGGGGCGGCAGGAAGATCGACACGACCTTCAGGCGGTAGAAGAGGTCGATTCGGAACGAACCCCTCTTCATGCAGTCCACGAGGCTCTTGTTGGTCGCTGCGAGGACGCGCGTGTCGGCGGTGATCGTCTCTCGGCCGCCGACCCTCTCGAACCTCTTTTCCTGAAGGACGCGCAGGACCTTCGCCTGGATCCCCAGGCTCATGTCCCCGATCTCGTCGAGGAAGATCGTCCCCCCCTCCGCCTGCTCGAACTTGCCGGTCTTGCGGGTCACCGCCCCCGTGAAGGCGCCCCGTTCGTACCCGAAGAGCTCGCTCTCGAGAAGCGTTTCGGGAATCGCCGCGCAGTTCACCGCGAGGAACGGGCCGTTCCGGCGCCGGCTGTTCTGGTGAATCGCCTGCGCCACGAGCTCCTTTCCCGTCCCGCTCTCCCCCTGGATCAGGACCGCGGCGTCGGACACGGCGACCTGCCCGATCCGCTTGTAGATCTCGACCATCTCCGGGCTCTTCCCGACGAGACGGCTCGGCGCTCCGCCGACCTCGACGGTGTCCCCGGGGGGCGAGCGCCTCGCCTCGGGGACGCCCATCTCGACCGCCTTTTCGATCGCTCGAAGCACCCTCTCCGCGTCGAGCGGCTCCGAGAAGTAGTCGTACGCCCCCTCGCGCATCGAGTCGATCGCGTCCTGCGTGTTCCCGCTCTCCGTCACGATGATCACCGGGATTCCGGGATCGATCCGGCGGATTTCCGCGAGAATGTGCGGGCCGGACTTCCCCCGGAGTGCGAGCTCCGAGACCACCAGGTCCGGCCGCTCCGCCTCGATTTCGTGCAGGGCCTTCTGTTCATCGGCGAAGCTCCGAACCCGATACCCCCGCCGCTCGAGACTCTCCGAAAGCCTGAGGATCGACTCCTTCCGGCGATCGATGACCATGATCCGCTTCAGAGCGCATCACCTCCCTGCTGATCCGCACGGGAGGTCTTGAGCAATCCTTGTACCCGATCTGCTCAAAAGAGAGGCAGGAGACATCCGCGCCGAGGATGGCGGATTCTCGCGAATTCAGCCGAGAACACCGGGGCCTCCGCCGCCGCCCCGGTGCGGCCGAACAGGGCGACTTGCGGGGAGCACCGTCGCGTTCTGCGACTCCTTCCGTGCTTTCTCCGGGGAGCGGAGAGAGAGGAGCCTCAGCGCCCGCTACCTCTTGCGGAAGGCCACGAACTTGCTCCCCGCGAAGTTCCAGAAGGTCGCGACGAAGATGCCGGCGAGGCTCGCGAGGTAGTAGCGCCGCCCCGTTCCGAGGCCGGCGTACTCCATGAGGAGGTGCATCGTGAGAAGGCGGAGCGCGAGGCCGGCCAGGCAGATCCCCACGAAGCTCGCGTACGACGCGCCGACTCCGCCCCCGCTCCCCGCCCGGAACGTCCAGAGGCGGTTCATCGAGTATGTCCAGGTGACGGCGACGGCGAACGCGGGAATCGCGGCGGCCCGGGGATCGAGGGGGACGACCTCGGTGAAGAAGGCGAGGACGCTCGTGTCGACGGCGAGGCCCGTGAGGCCCACGAGACAGAACTTGATGAACTGCCGGAGCCAGAGCTTGCGTCCGAGAAGTCGGCGGAGCGGACCGATCGGAACTCTCATCCCGTCTTCCCGCCGCCCCCTCAGCGAAGAAAGGCGAGCTTCCCCGAATGGAGAACGCCGCCGTCCTTTTTCACGAGGAAGAGATAGACCCCCGAGGCGACCACGATCTTTGCTTCGTTCCGGAGGTCCCAGGCCGGATCGTCCGCCTGCGCGGTCTCGCGCCCCTCGATAGTCCGAACGAGGACGCCCGACAGATCGTAGATGGCGAGAGCGGAGCCGACCGGAACGTTCGCGAAGCGGATCACGTCCGCCGTCTCCTCCCCCTGACGGTAGGGATTCGGGTAGGGGAGAACCGGGAGGATCCCCGCCGGCTCGCCGATCACCGGGCGGTCGCTCCAGTCCTTCACGAAGCGGATGATGCCCCCCCCCCACGTCGCCATCCAGATCTCCTCCTCGTCCTCGTCGTTCACCCGCACGAAGAGAGACGTGATCTCGTTCGACGTCAGGCCGCTCCCTCTTCTCTGGTTGCTCTGGATCGTCCACGGCTCGAGCCACGTCTCTCCGTCTTGGAGCAGGACGCCGACCCCGCCCCCGAACGTCCCCGCCCAGGTATTCCCATGTCGATCGAACGCGATCGCGCGGACGCGGTTGTCGGGAAGACCGCCGCCTGTGTTCTGCGCGGTGTACACCTTCCATTGCCCCGACGAGGGATCGTGCCGCGCGAGGCCCCCCTGCGTGCCGAACCAAACCCTCCCCGCCGGGCCCACGCGGACCGTGTAAAGGACGTTCGTCGGGAGCGGCGAGTTCGCCGTGCCGTATCGATCGCAGTCGTCGTCCGTCTGGTTCGTCAGCGTGCCTCCGAAATCGATGGAAGCCGCGTAGTTCTTCTCGAGCGCGCACCAGACCCGGCCGTCCGCCCCGAACGACACGTCGATCGCGGAGACCGGCAGGGAGCTCCCCTCGAACCCGAGGCACCCGTTCTCGTGCGACCATCCTCCCCACGCGGTCCGGTTCTCCAGCGCGTCGAGCGCGGCGAATCCTTCCAGCGTGACGGCCACCCACTTGGTGTTGTCCGGCGAGACCTCCACGTTGTAGACGGCGCGGTTCTCCGCGGCGAAATCGGGCGCGTCGATCGAGAAGTACTGGATGTCGCCCGCCGCGAGGGCGGTCCCCGCGGCCCGGTCCACCTTGAGGAGGGTCCCGAGCGGGATGATCCCGCCCGCCCGGACGCCGAACCACCGGTTCCCGAGGCTGTCGATCGCCACGCTCGCGACCGCCGCGTGCTGATCGTCGAGCGCGGTCCGCCCGACCGCCGTCCAGGTGAGGCCGTCGTAGACCATCATGCGGCTTCCCGGCGAGTTCCCGGAGCCCTCCACGTTCCCGACGAGGGGGCACCACGCGAATCCGCTCCAGTCGACCGCGATGTCCCCGATGTGGTTGAAGGGGATCGTTCCGCGCTGCGTGTACTCGCGCCATCCGTCCGCGGTCTCGACCCACCGGAAGAGCCATCGCTGGTTGTTCGCCAGCCAGATGTCGCCCGTGCGGTCGACGAGGATCTTCATGACGTCCTCCGGGTCCCCCATCTCGGTTCCGGTCTCCCGGTTCGCCTTTCTCGCGAGCTTCCGGTAGGGGCCGTTGTCCGTCGCGAACCAGGGAATGTCCGCTCCCAGCGAGTCCTGGAAGGCGATCGACCGAATCCGCCGGCTCCGCAGAAGGGAGTACTCCAATGGGATCGTCACCTCGCCGGTTTCCACTCGAAAGACGCCCCGAGTGGTCCCCCCCCAGATCCGGCCCCGGGAGTCGACCGCGAGGCTGAGCACCTCGGGGGCCGGCAGCGAATCGGTCTCCACCGTGTAGTTCCGCACCGTCCCCGCGCTGTAGACCGAGAGGCCGAGGTTCGTCCCGAGCCAGATCTTTCCGTCCACCGAGAGGATCGCCCTGATGTCGTCGGAGACGATCCCTTCCTTCTCTTGAGAGAGGATGATCCTCCGCACGCGGCTCTCGAAGAGGGTCGCACCGCTCTCGGTCCCGATCCAGACCGAGTCGCCCACGGCGTGGATCGTGTTCACCTTCTTCCCCGCCCCGAGCTGGAGCCCCTCGAAGGAGGAGATCAGGGACCAGCTCCCCGCCGAGTCGAGGAGGGAGACCCCGAGGTCCGGGTCGCCGTGCCCGAACCACTTGTTCCCCCTCCTGTCGGCGGCCGTGCAGCGGACATTGACGCTCGCGAGACCGTCCAGGGGGAGAATCGGCACGAGGGCGCCGGTCCGGACGTCCAGGCGGAGAACGCCGCCCGCGGTCGCGAGGTAGACGAAGTCCCCGTAGCGCGCGAGGTCGAACCCGTTCCTCTGGTTGACCTGCGCCTCCCACACGTCCTCCGCGCCCCCCGATACAGGGAGGAGAAGGAGCAGGAGGACGAGAGCCGCCCCTTTATGCATTCAGCATCTCTCCCCCGCGCCGCGAACGAAGCGCCTCGCGGAGCACGATGTGGAGGTCCAGCCCGGCGGACCAGTGCTGGAGGTAGTAGACGTTCAACCCCACCGGATCCCGGAAGGGGACCCAAGGGTAACCCGCGACCGCCGCCGTCGTCCAGAGCCCGGGACGCATCGTCACGAGGAGCCTCTGCCACTCGTCGAGAAAGCGGCCCCTTTCCGCCTCGACCGGGCTCGGGCCGATGAAGCTGAGACGGCCGAGGAGAACGGAGTAGAGCGCGGGGAGGAGAGCGGCGGAGGGGAGGACGCGGTAGAAAGCCCGGAGCGCCTCGCGCGCGCCGCCCGTTTCCCCCGGCGCGGGGACGCGCAGCTTCCGGACGCGGACCGTCGTCCCGCGGAAGTGGGCGCGCTTCTCGACCGCGAAGACCGGTTTCGCCCCCGCCAGATGCACGAAGCCGAGAACGAGAAGGAGAGGGAGCGTCAGGATGACGCCGCCGAGGGCGAGGACGAGGTCGAACAGGCGCTTCCGCCCGGGACGGTATCGGACGAGGCTCCGTCGCTCGAAGCGGAGCATCGGAAGGTTCAGGAACTCCTCCGCCTCCCCTCGCGAGACGGTGATCGCCGCCAGATCGGAGACGACACGGACCGACACGGGCGCGTCGGCGAGGCTGAGGAGGAGGCGCGACACCAGCGGGATCGGGTCCCGGCTCCCCGCGCAGAAGACGTCCGTCACCCGGTGCTGGCGCACCAGACGCGGGAGCTCCTCGGTCGTCCCGAGAAAGCCCCGCCCGCTGAACGTCTCGTCCGGCTCCGTCACGAACCCGACCACGTCGTAGCCGAGCGCGGGAAAGGCGCGCATCTGCTCGGCGAGCCCGCGCGCGAGGTCGTTCGAGCCGACGACGACCGCGCGCCGGAGGTCGTACGCGTTCCGCCGCACGGCCCTGTAGAGGGCGTGAAGAGCCACCCGCCCGAGCGGCAGGAGAAGCACGAGAAGCAGGAAGAAGATCGTCACGAGGAACCGGGAGTAGATCCGGGCTTGGACGAGGAAGGTCGCAGCCGTCACGACGAGGTAGGCGATTCCCGAGGCGCGAAGGGCTCGGAGGAACGTGTCCACGAAGAGCCCCGACCCGACCGGCCGGTCCGTCTCGCGGTAGAACCCTGTCGCCACCAGGCTGAGAAGCGTCGTCACGTTGACGAAGAGGAGGAAGCTCATGTACGTCGCGATCGGGAAGACCGGCTTCGTGAAGACCTCCCCGAGGATGAGACGCACGCCGTAGGCGGCGAAGAACGAGAGGTTCACGAGCAGGAGATCCGCCGCCCCTTGTAGGAAGAGGCGCGCCCAGTGCCTGCGGGTCTTGAGGCGGTACCAGGAGTGGCTCCACTTGTCGAAGAAGCGGAACATGCTGCCGAGGTGCGAGGCCTTCTGGCGGCTGATGATGCCCCGGGCGGAGTCCCTCCGATGGTGGTGCTCCATGACCGCTTCGGCGACGTAGACGACGCGCCAGCCGTGCGCCTTCATCCGGTAGCACCAGTCCACGTCCTCGAAGTAGAGGAAGAACCGCTCGTCCATCAGACCGACGTCGTCCACGGCGCTCCGCCGCACGAGGAGGCAGGCACCGAGCATCCAGTCGACGTCCCGCGTCGTCCGGTGGTCCCAGTCGAGCATGAGATGGTCCCGGAGAACGGGGGCGTTCGGGAAGATCTTCCCGAGCGGGGTTCGCCGGAACAGGATCGCCTTCCATGTGTAGAACGTCCGGCTCGAGTACTGGAGCGACCCGTCCGGGTTGAGGAGCTTCGCGCCGGCGATGCCGGCGTCCGGGTTCTCGATCGCGTACTCGAGCAGGCGGTCGATGCTCCCCGGCCGCGCGCGGATGTCAGGGTTCAGAACGAGGAAGAACTCCCCCCCCGCGGCCCTGATCCCCTGGTTGACGCCCTTCGAGTAGCCGAGGTTCCGCTCGTTCGCCATGAGGCGCACCCGCGGGAAGAGCCGCGCGATCTCCTCCTGGCTTCCGTCGGTCGAGGCGTTGTCGACGACGACGACCTCCGTCTCATAGGCGGACGGATTCTCCTCGAGCGACCGGAGCGCCTCGATGAGGAGGTCCCTCGTGTTGTAGCTCACGAAGACGACCGAGAGCCGGATCTTCCGATCGCCGGCGGGCTCCCCCATCATCGCCCCCCGCGCCCGAGCGCGCTCCCCACGCGGAGCCGCCAGACCATCCAGATCGCCTCCCAGATGATCCGCTTCGACATCTTCGAGCTCCCCGAGTGCCGATCGACGAAGACGATCGGGATCTCGCGAATCCGGAAGCCCTTCTTCCAGCACCTGAAGTTGATCTCGATCTGGAACGAGTACCCGTCCGATCGCGCGGACTCGAACCCGATCGTCTCGAGGACCTCTCTCCGGAAGCACTTGAATCCGCCGGTCGCGTCCCGGATCGGCATCCCCGTGATGATTCGCGTGTAAACATTCGCCCCGTACGAGAGGATGAGGCGCGAGATCGGCCAGTTCACGACGTTCACGCCCCGGACGTACCGCGACCCGATCACGACATCCACCGTCCGGACCAGCTGGAGAAGGTCGGGGAGGTACTTCGGATCGTGCGAGAAATCGGCGTCCATCTGGACGACGAGCCTCGCGCCGAGATCGAGGGCCTCCCGGAAGCCCCGCACGTAGGCGGACCCGAGCCCCATCTTGCCGGGCCGCTCGATGAGATGCACCCGGGGATTCCCGGCCGCCAGTCCCTTGACGAACGCTCCGGTCCCGTCCGGAGAGCCGTCGTCCACGACGAGGACCTCGATCGCCTCGTCGATCGCGAGAAGCTCGGGCAGAAGCCTCGCGACGTTCTCCCTCTCGTTGTAGGTCGGGACCACCACGACGGTCTTCGCGTCCGCCTCACTCACTGCTTTCTCCTCCCCTCCGGCGCCGGAAGAACACGAGGAGGGCGCCCCCGATGAAAAGCCCCGCCGCCGCCAGGCTGACGGCGAGGGCCGCGCAGAGCGGTCCGGAGCGGTAGAAGAGCGTCACCTCGTGCTGGCCGGCGGGAACCGGTACCCCCTGGAACGCGTAGTCCGTCCGGAGGAGACGCGCCTCCTCCCCGTCGACGCGGGCGTGCCAGTACGGGAGATAGGGGTTCGCCACGAGCAGAACCGACGGCCGCCCCGCGGAGACCCGCACGCGGAGCCGGTTCGGCGAGTACTCGAGCCAGGTCACCGGAAGGGGTTCGTCCTCCCCTTCGCCCTTCGGGGCCCCGAACCCGGGGTCTTCCTCGAGGAGGACCACCTCCCGGGGGTCGAAGTCCGGATCCCTGATCGTCTCGATCATTCGGGAACGGTCCATGATCTCGTGGCGCTCCGCGAGGAACGCCCGCGGCAGGACATCGAGGTTCCGGTAGAGCGCCCTCTCTCCCTCCACGGCCTCCTCGACGAAGGACCGATGGCGGACCCCGGGCCCCGAGACCACGTACTTGACGTTGAGGAGGTTCAGGATGTTCGCGCTCCGGAGGTTCTCCGGCGACGAGAACTCGTCGTACCAGCGGATCCGGTTGTCGAAGAACCCGCGCGCCCCCTCGATCCCGAAGATGGAAAAGGTGTTGTCGTAAAGGTTCGGGATCATCGAAAGGGCGCGGAAGATCTCCGGGTCTTCCTTCATCTTCCGGATGAGCGAATCCTCGCGAACGTGGTCCTCCAGAGCCACCGGCTTCACGAAATCCACGTCCGTTCGCCAGTTCGCGGCGAAGAAGAGGAGGAGCGACCCGCCCGCGACCCACTCGAGAGGCCACCTCCGCCGCCGGCCCAGCTCCGAGACGCCGACGAGGAGGGCCCCGAGAAGGAGGCTGATGAGCACCCCGGCCTGCGCGTTCGGGACGTTGCGGACCGCGGCCTGGAGCCGTTCCGCGGGGATCCCGCGGTGGAAGAGCGAGGACCACGCGCGGAAGAAACCCTCCCCCGACGAGACGAAGAGGAAGAGGAGGAG
>JBDRFQ010000479.1:0-2398 GCA_043818685.1 Candidatus Eiseniibacteriota bacterium | reverse complement strand
CCGGACGGAGATAGACGAGAGAGGAAGCGTCCTGGAGCTGGTCGCGGAACCCGAACGCGCCGCCGGATTGATAGAAGGCGGTTCGGCCCTTGAGGCGGCAAGCAATCGCTTGATAGGGAAGCCATCCGTTGACCATGAGGTCGATGGCGGGCTCCGGCGTCTCGACGCGGAGGCCGGAGAGAACCCCCCGCCAGAACGCCCGCGCCTCGCCGAGCGCGCGCTCGATCGCCCCCTCCGCCCGATACCGATTCACGAGCGCGCGCGCCTCCTCACGGTCGTCCCCCTCGCCGAGGAGGAAGGAGCACTCCGCGCTCTCGCCGGGAGCAACCGCGAGAACCGCCTGCTCCGCGAAGCACGAATCGAGCCCCGCGCCGAAGCGGCCTTCGATCGGGTCCGTGCGAAGAAGGGCGGCGGGACGAGCCGGGCTCGCGTGGCGCCCGATGAAGCGCATCCGGTCTCCGGACGCGTGGATGGCAACGCCTTCCCCTCGCGCGACGACGGCGGAGAACGCGACGGCCTGCCCCTCCCCGTCGCCCATCCGGCTCACGGCGAGGACCGCGCCGCTCTCCGGGTCGATCTCCGTCGCGACGAAGCGCCCGCTCGTCTCGGGGAGCGCCCCGAGGACGAGCCTCCGATAGGAAAAGAGCGAGAGCCTCCGTGCCCGTCCGCTCCGGTTCACGATCCGGATTCTGGCGACCTTCACCGGATCCTCGGGCGGCACGAAGAGGGATGTCTCCTGCTCGAGCCCGTGGCTCTCGTGCCGGCAAAGCGTGCACCCGAACCCGTGGCGCATCTCGTAGTCCCCGTCGGCAGGGGCGGGACCCGGGAGAGGAGACCAGAACGCGCCGTTCTCCTCGTCGCGGATGTAGAGCGCCTCCCCGTGCGGATCAAGGACCGGATCGTTTGACCAAGGGGTCAGCCGGTGCTCCCGGCTGTTCCGGCCCCATGTCCCGCCGGCTCCCGTCTCGCTCACGAGAAAGCCGATGCGGTCGTTGGCGATCACGTTGATCCAGGGGAGCGGGGGAAGGCCCCTCATGGACCCTTCCCGCCGCTGGAGGCGAATCACGTAGGCGCCATCGTTCTCCGAGAACCCACCGTGTTCGTTGAAGAACAGAAGATCGGCACGCTCCTCTTTCGCCTGCGGGGACCTGTGCGGTCCGGAATCGGCAACGGCCCCTGCCGAACCGCTCGGAGTATCGGCGCTCGCGGGCGCCCTGTCGCCGGCGAAGCCCGCCGGCTCGGGCAGGGCGTCTCGAACCACCATGCGGGCCGCGCCGTCGAGAAGATCGAGGGTTTCGTGGGGGATCTCGCCCCGCCGGATCACGAGAAGCCCCTCGCTCTCTCCCCCGCGGAGAGCCCTCTCGATCGCCGAGGGCTCCTCGCAGACGACGACAAGAGGGATGGAGATCCCCAGACTGTTCCAGTAGCGATGCGCGGTCCGAAGCTCGGTGAGGAGGGGGGCGCCGTCTTCCCGCCCGGCGTGCAGCACGATGAAAGGCCGCTCGGGAGAGACCCCGAGTCGAAGGAGATCGGCCGGTCTTCCCCGGAATCGCCGGAGGATCTCCGGAGCGGCTCGAAGAGAGGGGTCGCCGTAGAGAACGGCGCCTCCGAGGGCCTGCCACGCCTCGGCCCGGTCCTCTCGCAGCCCGATGCGGGCGATCCCGGCCCGCGCCGCCTCTTCCGCTCGAGCGAAATCTCTCCCGATGTCGATGTCGCTGCCCCGCGCGCGGATCGAATCGATCGCGGCTTCCCGCGTGTCCGCGATCCCGAGAAGAAAAAGGTGGCGCGCCTCTTCTCCGGGCCCGATCGTCGTGGAGCACCGGAGGGAGAGAACGGGGTCCAGGACCGGGCCGAGGCTCCCGGAGAGGGGCGCGCGGGTGAGGAGCGCAGCGGGGGCCGCGAGAGAGCCGTCGCGTCCGAGGAATCGTGCGCGATCGCTCTCCCACTCGAGCGTGCCCTTCCCGAGCAATGCTTGAAAGATCAACGGGTGGCGCTCGGCGTTCGACCGGGGTCTCCGGGTCGCCAGGAGCGCGCGCTCATCGGGGAGGAACGCGGTCTCGAGGAAGAGCTTCGAGAACGCGGGGTGCGCGGCGAAGGACTCGGGACGGTCGAGGACGACCTCCGCGTAGCCGGTCAGCTCGATGCGGCGCTCGCGCGACGACCGGTTCGCGAGCGTGATCCTCCGGGTTTCCGTGCCCGAATCCGGGGGAACGCAGACCTCCACACGCGTCTCGATTCCGTTCGCGAGGCGGGTGATCGTGAGGACCCCCGGCCGCCAGCCTGCCGAGTACTCGTCTTGTGGGTGCGGGACCGGCTGCCTTCCGGCTGACCAGAAGCGCCCGCTCTCGCGGTCGCGGATGTAAAGGAAGACCCCGTCCGGGTCCTCGACCGGATCGCC
>JBDRFQ010000478.1:0-6864 GCA_043818685.1 Candidatus Eiseniibacteriota bacterium | reverse complement strand
CGCGTCGAGGCGCTGGTGAGATCGTAGCCGGGTGCTCGGCTACGAATTTCTTCCGAAGTCCATGACCGGGCACCAGCCTACAAGGCGCCCCATCGACGCCCCGAATGACAACGCCTATTTTTTCCGCCGCGGGGACACGCTGCTCGCGCGAACCGTCCCTCCCTCCACCCGGAGGCGGATCTTCTTCGCTTCGGGGTTCTCGAGCAGGTAGAGGGAGACCGGCCGGAGGACGAGGTCCTCGACCGTTCGCGCGAGCTGGTGCGCCCCGGTGCGCAGGTTGAAGCCCCGCTCGGCGGCCAGCCGGATCACCGCCGAATCGACGACGAGGGAGACCCCCCGCTGCGAGAGCCGCTCGCGGATCGACTCGATCTCGATCTCGGCGATCGCGCGCACGGTTTCCGCGGTCAGAGGGTCGAAGTTGAGGATCGCGTCGAACGCGTGCAGGAAATCGGCGGCGAAGAAACCTTCCGTCGCCTGCTGAATCGCGCGGCGCTGCATCTCGATCGTCTTCGTGCCCTCCCCCTCGAGGAACCCCACGGTCTTCTGCTCCTCTTCCTGGAGGAGGTTGTCCGAGTTCGCGATCACGACGACCGTGGTCGCGGCGAAAGAGATCTGCCGTCCTTCCTCGTCGGTGATTCTCCCCTCTTTCAGGATCTGGAGCAGAATCGGACCGACCTTCGGGTTCGCCTTCTCGATCCCGTCGACGAGGAAGACCGCGTTCGGCCGCCTCTCGATGATCGCCGCGAGGATTCCCTTCACGCCGGGCATTCCCCGCGTTCCGAGGAGCTTCTGCGCCGCGTCCTCCCCGGTGAACTGCGACATGTCGAGGTGGAGGAGGTGGTCGATGTTCCCGTACAGCTCGATCGCGAGGCGGCGGGCGAGCTGGTTCTTCCCCACGCCTGAAGGTCCGACGAAGAGGAACGACCCGTCCGGCCTCTCCGGGTGCGGGGAGAGCCCGACCTTCGCCACGCGGAGGATGTCCGCCACGCGCCGAACCACATCGGCCTGACCCTTGATGCAGGCGGAGAGGTTCTCTTCGAGACGGAGGAGGTACCCGCCCGCCCGATCGTGGAGCTTCTCGAGCGGAATCCCGAGGCGCCGGCTCACCGTCTCGCCGACGGCCTCCGCGTCGACCGCGGCGGGCTTCCTCCGCTCGTTCCTCGCGCGGACGACCTGCGAGGCGCACGCCTCGTCCAGGATCTCGAGCGCCTTCCCCGGCAGGACGCGCGAGCGGAGATAGTAGCTCGACAGGTCGATCGCCTTGTCCACCGCATCCGCCGTGATCTCGATGTTGTGGAACTTCTCGAGCTTCCCGCGAACGAGCCGGAGGATCTTCCGCGCGAGCTCCGGGGAGGGCTCCGCAACGGCGATCGGGACGAGGTTCGCCTGGACCCAGGGGTGCTCGAAGGCCGCCCTCTGGTACGCCCAGTCGGAGATCGAGGCGATCAGCTGGAGCTGCGGCTGCCGGGTGGCCACCTCGAGCAGCGCGGACGCGCCGCCGAAGCCGCCGTCCGACCGGCCGAGAAAGTTCTCGAGCTGGTTGAAGTAGAGGATCACGTCCTCCTGTCCCACCGCTTCCTTGATCGCGTGGAAGAGGACCCTCTCGAAGTCGTCCGCGTCCTGGACGTAGGGCATGATGCTCGGGAGGGTGATCTCGAGGATCCTCTTCTTGCGGAGCTGCGGGGGGACGTTCCCATGGGTCATCTGCTTGGCGAGACGGAGAACCATCGTGCGCTTCCCGACCCCCACCGGGCCGTGGAGCAGCACGTTGTGGTTCGATCGCTTCTGAAGCGTCTCGAGAAGACGGGTGACCTCGGACTTCCACGGAACGAGCGATCCGACCCTGCGCTCGTGAGAGAGCTGGCGGAGATCGGTCGAGATGTGTGCGAGGATCGAGATCGGCGGCTCTGCTTCCCGCTGCTGGTCCTCGGGGGGGGGCGTTTCCGGTTCGTTCATCGGTGTTCCTTTCGCGGGCCTCCGCTCAGAGTAGGAACAGGGACGCACCCTGTCAACATCCCGGCGACGAGTTCGTTTCCTGAACAGAGTATCGGTTGTTGAGCAGATTTTCCCGCGCTCCCCGCGCCCCGCTTGCCCTGCCGAGCGCCCGTCCGGCGAGCGCACCGCCGGGCGGCGGTTCCTCGAGAGCCCGCGGGCGCGGCGGGCGGCCCGGGCCGGAGGGGTGGCACGCCTCATGCAGACCGGGAAGCGGGCGAAGGAAAAACGCCCCCTGGCCGATAGTCGGAGTGTCGGGGGAAACGAGTCCCCTTCCCCCCCGGGAGGCCCTTGATGCACATGCGCTGGAGGACGGGGCTGTCCGCTCCGGTTGCTCTCGTCTCTCTTCTCTCTCTTCTGGCGGCGGGCTGCGCCCCTTCCGTCCTCGTGCGCCGCGGAACCGATGCGGACCAGGAGCGCCCGATCGAAAACGTGGCGGTCCTGCTCTTCCGAAACGATGTCGCGGGGAGCCCCCCGCATCTCGACGAGCTCGCCACGGACGCGTTCAGTTTGGAGATCAACAAGTACTTCCCTGCCCTCGTCGACCGGTACCGGCTCGGCGAGTTCTTGCGCTCGCGCGGCATCCCCGAAGAGGGCGCGCTCGCGCCGCGGACGCTCCTGGCGATCGGGGAGGAGTTCGAGGTGGACGGGGTGTTCGTCGGGGCGATCACCGGCTACGGCGAGAAGAGGAGCTTCCTCGGATGGAAGGAGAGGCCGCACTTCCTCATGGGATGCCGGCTCCTCTCGACGAAGGACGGAAGGGTCCTCATCGCCGGCCAGGCGGCGATCACCGAGAGCGTTCCCCTCCCGGTCGAGGACACGAAGCAGATGGCCGTCTACGGAGTGAAGAGCCTGATCGCACGGATGCGCCTCGACGAGCGGTTTGGCCCCCCCGTCCTAACGAGGGACGACCCGCTCTGGAGGCGCGCGATGCGGGAGTACGAGCGCCGGCGCTTCTGGGAGGCGGCCGAGGCGTTCGGCGAGATCGTCGCCCGGTTCCGTCCGGGGGACCTCCGCGAGGAGGCGCGGCTCTATCTGGGTCGGTCGATCGAGGAGCTCGGCTTCGAGGAGGCGGCGCGCGGTGTCTACGAGCGGATGGCCGAGGGGCCGTTCGCCGCCGCGGCGCTCTGCCGCGCCGCGGAATGCGCGCTCCGGGCGGGAGAGTGGGAGACCGTTCTCCGCCTGGAGGAGGAGATCCGCGGGCGCTTCCCCGGCTCGCCGGAGGAGGGGGCGGCGACCTACCTCAGCGGCTCGGCGCTCCTCCGCGCCGGGAGGACGAGGAAGGCGGTCGCCGCGCTCGAATCGGTTCCGATCGAAAGCGCCTGGTACCGCTTCGCCCGGTACGCGCTCGCCGAACCCCGCCTCCGGGCGGGGGACGAGGCGGCGGCGCGGAGCGCCCTCGAGGAGGCCGCCGCGCCGGGCGGGAGGACCGAGTCGGAGAGGCGCCTCCGGGAGAGAGCGCTCCTTTCTCTCGGCGACCTCCACTACAGAAGGGGAAACCTCGGGGAGGCGGACCGCTGCTTCGCCCAGGCGGCCGGCGGGGAGGCGGTTCGGGCGTCGCTCGCTCGGGCGTGGATCGCCGCCGAGCGGGACCTCTTCGCCGACGCGATCGACCTGCTCCGCGAGGCGCGCGAGGCGGAGGAGAGCCGCTACGCGGCGGAGGCGCTCCTGATCGACGGCTCCTGCCGCGCGCGGCTCGGGCTGTGGGCGGGGGCGGCGGACGCCTTCCGGGGTGCGCTCGCCGAGTGCGCCTCCTGGGAGGAGGCGGACGCTCGCCGCGCGGAGCGCGCCCGCGAGGGGGAAGAGGCGGTTCGCTCGCTCCGGAGGGAGATCGAGGCGCACGAGGCGGTGATCCTCGACCTCCTCGCCGCCGGGGGAGAGGGAGGAGACGACACGCTCCGCGCGCTCCGGAGGCGTCACGAGGCGCTCTCCCTGCGCGTGGAACGGATCGGGCGCGAGGTTCCTCCCGGCTGGGAGCCGGAGGGCGAGGTGGCCGACCGGGCCGCGATTCGCGAGCGATCGGACTTCTCGCTCGCGCAGGCTCTCTACCAGAGGGGGCGCGAGGAAGCGCGGGAAACGGCGTATCTCGACGCCGGAGGAGGGGGCGGACAATGAGGAGCGGCGGGTGCGCGGCCTTGATCCTCGCGGCGGGAGCGGCGATGGCGCTCGCCGGAACGGGGGAGGTTCCGGCCGACCGGGTGGTGCTCGCGAATCAAACGGTTCATGTCGGAAGAATTCTCTCGCTCGACGCGACCGATCTTCTGATTCAAGAAAACCGCCGGGACGCGTCCCGGCTTCTCCCTCTCGCGGAGGTGCGCGAGATCCGGTGGGGTGACGGGTCGGTCCGGGTCCTGCATCCGATCGAAGACCCGGACCTGGACGGAGCCGATTTGACCGGGGCGTCGCTCCGCTCCTCCCCGTACATCCGCGCCGAGGATCTGGTCCTCACGCGGCGGGAGGTCGTGATGAACGCCCTGCCGCGCGGCGTCCTGGCCGGGGCGGTCGCCACCTTCTGCACGAGGGACGGGGACGGGAAGAAGATCGCGTTCGCCGCGGGCTTTCTCGTCCAGTTCGGCATCTCCCTCCACATGGGGTGGTGAGGCAATGAGGAACGTCCACGCGCATCCTGGGGTCCGCTTCGCGGCGGTCGTTCTGCTCCTCGCGGGGCTCTCCCGGCTCGGCTGCGCCGCGCGCGAGACGGAACCGGCGCTCGGCTCGCGCGGCGCGGTCGCCGTCCTCGGCTTCGAGGACCGCTCCGGTCGGGACGATCTCGCCGCGCGCATCTCCGATCACTTCGCCGCCCGGCTCGCCCTCGGCTCGTACACCGTCTTCGACCGGGTCCAGGTCGAAGCGGCGTGCCGCGAGGCGGGGGTCGCCGTTCCCGCGGTGCTGGCCGAGGGGGAACGGAGCCTTCTGCAGGAGACGCTCGGGTGCGAGGCGGTCGTCACCGGCCTCCTCGCCAGCTTCGAGGAGGGGTCGCTCTGGAAAAAGCCGAAGGTCGCCCTCTCGGTCCGGCTCGTCGACCTGGCGGGGGGGGAGACCCGCTGCCGTCTGGGCGGGGTCGTCCCGCGCCCGCTCGAGCGCTGCTCGGGGAGGGACGGGGAGAGGATCGCCCTCGCGTTCGCCGAGGACCTTGCGGACCGGATGAACGACCTGTTCGCCGGAGAGACGGAGGAGGTTCGATGAGGGCGAGAAGGAGCGCGGCGTTCTTCCTCGTGATGTTCGCGCTCGGGGCGCGCCCCGGTGCGGAGTGCGCCGGGAGCGGCGGGGAGGCGCTCTCCCGCGACGCCGAGGTCCGGGAGCGGTCGATCGAGTCGTTCGAGGCTCTTCTCGGGCGCTATCCGGAGAGCGCGATGCGTGCCCCCGTTCTCCTTCTCCTCGGCGATCTGTACGCCGCCAGGGAGAAGGCGCGCTACCTCGAGGCGGTCGCGCGCCACGAGAGGGCGGTCGCCGCCGGCGAGGGGGGCGCGCCCCCGGTCCTCGCGTACGCCGAGGCGGTTCGCGCGTTCGAGGAGGTCGCCCGGCTCGGCAAGGAGTTCCCGGGGAGCGTGGAGGCCCTCCACGCGCTCGGCGTCTGCTACGACGAGATGGGACGGTCGGACGAGGCGGAGCGGGCGCTCGCGCTGGCGACGCAGCTCGCCCCGGACGCGTCCCTCCGCGTCGCCTCCTTCCTCCGTCTCGGGGACCTCCGCTTCTCCGGCGAGAACTGGGAGGGGGCCAAGGAGGCGTACGGCTCCGCGGAGGGGGCGGGGGCGGACGCGGAGGCGGAGAAGCTCGACTACCGGATCGGCTGGTGCCACCTCAAGCAGGGAGAGCTCTCCGAGGCGAAGGCCCGGTTCACCGCGGCGCTCGCTCGCGCCCTCCGGAGCGATCTCGAGGCGCGCCCGCAGGAGAGCCTCTCGGAGATCCTCCGCTCCCTCGCGCTGGTGCAGGTGCAGACCGATCCGTCGGACCTCGATGGATACGCGGGCCGCTTCCCGGACGGGCCGGTCCGGCGCGCGGCGCTGGCCGAGTACGGAGAGGTTCTCCTCGACCACGACCGGCCCGCCCAGGCGGAGCAGGCCTTCCGCACCGTCCTCCGGATGGACGAGGGGGCGCCGGGCGCCCCAGAGGTTCATGATCGAATTATTGAATCCTTGAGCGCCCAGGAGCGGAAGGGCGAGGCGGGGGCGGAGATGGAGGCCTTCGTCTCTCGCTACGCCCCCGGTTCCGCCTGGTGGGGGGCGGAGGGCCCGGAAGGGGACCGCGCCGCCGACCTCGGGGAGCGCCTCCTCCGGAACTGCTGGAACGCGGCGCTCATTCGCTTCGAGGCGGGGAGCGGCGCGGACCTCCGCGCGGCCGCGCTTCTCTTCGAGCGGTACACGGACGAGCTCGGGGGGACGCGGGATTGCTCGCGCGCGTCTCTCTTCGCCGCGGAGGCGTGGTCGCGCCTCGGCGACTTCGAGAGGAGCCTCTCGCTCTACGAGCGCGTCGACGAGGGAGAGCTCCCCGAAGAGGAGAGGGAGTTCGCCCTGCGAGGCGCCGTCCTCGCGCACCGGAGCCTCGAGAGGACGGACGACGGGCTCGCCCGGGCGGCGAGGCGGTACGCGGACGCCTACCCGGAGTCGGAAGAGGCGCAGAAGACGCTTCTCGTCGCCGCGGAGAGGGAGGAGGACGCCGGGCGCCTCTCCTCGGCGTTCGACCTCTGCGTTCGGGCGGCGGATCGGGCCTCTCCTCCTCTCGCCGGGGAGGCGGAGGCCCGCGCCGCCCGGCTCGCGGCGGCGCTCGGGGAGAAGGCGGCGGCGGAGGAGTGGTACGTGCGCGCGGCGAGCTCCGCGGACACGGGCGAGGAGGTCGGGCGCTGGCGGCGCGGGGGCTCCGGGAAGAAGGCGG
>JBDRFQ010000477.1:0-2631 GCA_043818685.1 Candidatus Eiseniibacteriota bacterium | reverse complement strand
AGAAAGACGGTCTCGGTCATCACCTGCCGCTCGACCATCCGGGGCGGGGTCCCGAGGGCGAGGATCACGGCGAACTCCTGTCCGCGCTCGAGCACGGACATCAGGATCGTGTTGAAGATCGTGAAGAGAACGATGACGATGAGGAGCCCCTGGAAGATCCAGTTCGACGCGCGGTCCACCTTGATGTAGGCCGCGAGATCCGCGAGCACCTTCTCCCACGGAAGGGCGACCGCGCTCGAGCGGGCCCCCTCGAGCAGCGACCGGATCCGCCCGAGCACCTTCGCCTGGTCCTCCGGGTTCTCAAGAAGGACCGCCACCTCGGTCGCGCTCCCTTCGGGAAGGCTGAGGAGCCTCCGGGCGAAATCGATGTCGACCTGAAGGATGTAGCCGTCCACCTCGTCGACTCCGGTCCGAAAGATCCCGCGGACGCGGCAGAGCTCCTCGCGGAGGTTCCCCTCGGCGTCGTTGGCGGAGAGGACCAGCTTCTCGCCGAGGTCCACCTCGAGCTGGTCCGCGAGGTCCCGCCCGATCACCACCCGGCCGCCGTCCTCCGGATCGAGATACTCCCCCTTCACGATGTGACGCGCCACGGGGGAGGTGGCCCTTTCGTTGGCCGGCTCGACGCCGAGGATCAGAACCCCCACCGAGCCTCTCCCCGTCCGGGCGACGCCCCGCGCGGAGACGATCGACCGCGCCGACTCGACCTCGCGCATCGCGTCGATCCGCTCGCGGAGCCCGGGCGGGAGCTCGACGAAGAGATCCACGGCGGGAGCCGCGCGGTACTCGGGATGCTCGATGTTGATGTGGCCCGCCTGCATGCGGAGCGCGTTGTCGATCATCTGCTCGTACATCCCCTCGCCGAGGGCGATGAGGATCACGGCGAAGGCGAGGCCGAAGCCGATGGAGACGACCGTGATGATCGTTCGCCGCCGGTTCCTCCACACGCTGCGCCAGGCGAGCCTCCGGATCATCCGTTCCTGTCTCCTTTCCTCCTACCGCGGGCGCTTCTCGATCGCCCGGACCGGATCGAGCCGGGCGGCGATGGCGGCCGGGTAGAGGGCCGCGAGCAAGCAGGAGGCCTGGAGGGCGAGCACCGGGAAGAGGATCCCCTGCCAGGTGACCGTCGCCCGCCAGACCGGGTCGAAAGCGATGCCGGCGGCGGTGATCGTCTCCGCCCACCGGGTCGTGTCGATCCCGTACTCCTCGAGATACCAAGCGATCCCGGCGCCGAGCACGATCCCCGCTCCCGTGCCGAGAAGGACGAGGAGGAACGCCTCGGCCGCGACGCTGCCGACGATCCTCCAAGGCGACGTGCCGATCGCCTTCAAGATGCCGAACTCGCGGAACCGCTCGAAGGTCGCCATGATCATCGTGTTCATCACGCCGAGGGCGCCAGCGACGAAGAAGATCGACCCGAAGAGCCAGAGGGCCGCCTGCGAGAGCCGGGTCATGTCCGAGAGGCTCGGGAGAAGCTCCCGCCAGGTGGCGATCTCGGTGCCGCTCGGTAGCGGACCGAAGAGGGAGACGATCTCCTCCGGCGTGCGGCTCCCCCGCGAGTTGACGGCGATCTCGTGCACGCGGCTCCCCAGGACCGCGAGCTCCCCGAGGTCGTCCCTGTGGAGGAGGGCCGCCGAGCGGTCGAGCCCTTCGCCGGCGCTCTTGAGGATGCCGACCACGCGGTAGAGATCGTTCCCGAGGGAGCCGTCCGCCGCCTGGACCACGCAGACGAGCTCCGATCCGACCTCGGCGTGGAGCGAGCGGGCGAGCTTCCGGCCGAGAACCACCTCGCGCCCGGCCTCCTCGCCGAGGAACCTCCCCTCGGCGAGATGGCGGGCGAGGTCGAACACCTCCCGCTCCCGCCCCGGGAGGACGCCCCAGAGGAGCGCGCCCGCCGACTTCGTTCCGGTCGAGACGAGGCCGTAGACGTAGGTCCGCGGGGCGGCGCCGATCCCGAGTGAGTCCGCGCGGGCGAGGGCCGCCTCCGGGTGCGGCACGGCGGTGTAGATCGAACGGTCCTTCCGGTACCGCTCGCCGTGAATCTGCGCCTCGCCGGTGACGAGGTTCGTCGCGTACCCGACGGCGCGCTTCAGCATGCCGTCCATGAGGCCGTACGTAGTGATGAGGATCGTCGTGTTCAGGACGACCGCGCCGAGCGTGATCCCCGTCCGCTTCCTGTTCCGCCAGAGGTTGCGCCACGCGTAGCGGATGAGCACCGGCCGGCTCCTATCGCTGGAGGTTCCTGATGGAGAAGATGTCGTCCTCAAGCATCGGGTCGTACTCGACTCTTTCGTAAACGACCACGGTGCTCTCGTCCGGCTCGTCGGCGGGGCGCACCTCGAGGACCGAGGGAACCGTTCGCCCGCCGAGATCGATCACTTTCGAGAAGGTCATGGTCCTCGCGAGGTCGAGGCCCTCGTCGTAGTACTCGATCCGGACCGGGATGAAGTCCGCGCGGCGCGCCACGGCGATCACCTCGCCCCAGACGACCGCCGCGTCCGGCTTCGGTCGGCAGGTGATCTCCACGACCTCGACGCCGTCCCGGATCCCCTCGAAGGTGATCGCGAAGTCGTAGTCCTCGGTGAAGCGGCTCTCTTTGACGAGGTCGTTGTTCGTGAAGTGGCTCCCCATCCA
>JBDRFQ010000476.1:0-8680 GCA_043818685.1 Candidatus Eiseniibacteriota bacterium | reverse complement strand
AGACCGCGCGTGTTGCGTTAGGGGGCGCCGCGCCGCCGGCCATGCCGGACAACAGCCGTCCCACGCGCCGCGCGCCTCATTCAGACCTCGATTTCCTCGAACTCGCCGGTCTTCTTGTTCTTGCGCACGTTGTCCCAGTTGAAACAGCGTCCGTTCATGGCGACGTAGACGCCGTGCGGCAGGGCCTGCACGAAGGCGATCGCGCTCCCCATGTTGAACAGGCCGTCGGAGCTGCCGAACGTGTAGGGGATCATCGCCCCGGTGACAACGATCGTCTTGCCGCGGACTTCCTGGGCCAGAACACGGGCGGTTTCGGCCAGCGTGTCGGTGCCGTGGGTGATGATGATCTTCTCCTCTTCGGCCGACCGGCAGTTTTTCGCGATGCTCGCCCGATCCTCGTCGGTCATGACGCGGCTGTCGATCATCATCAGCGTTCGCACGCTGATGTCCAGGCGGCACCTGCCCATCTGCAGGACTCTCGGAACATGCGAGTCCTTGAAGTAGAGCTCCCCGCTGATGTCGTTGTATTCCTTGTCGAATGTCCCGCCGGTCACGAAGATGCGAATGCCTCCCGCCATCAGAGCCGCCTTTCCCGAGGATCACCCGAGCGAACAACCGTCATCGTGCCGTCGCCACGCCGTCATCGCCACGGCCTCGCCGCGCAGCATGAGCTCGAGGACCGGGTGACCTTGTCACCCTATCGCACCAATACAACCCTCTGCGCCGCCGCGTAGTCCCCGGCGCGCAAACGAGCGAAGTACACGCCGGAGGGAACCTCCCGTCCCGCATCGTCCAAGCCGCTCCAGACCGTCTCGAACTTCCCCGCCTCGTGGTGTCCGTCCTGAAGCACGGTGATCCTCCTCCCGGTCACGTCGTAGACGGCAAGAAGAGCGAACCCCGGAGCAGAGAGACTGTACCGGAGAACCGCGGCCGGGTTGAAGGGATTGGGGCGGACCGGCTCGAGCAGGGTGACCGAAGGGACCCGATCTCGCTCCCCCACGCCGGTGGAGACCGCCCCCGGCCCGTCGTAGTAGATGTCGTCCGCCGTAATCGCGTTCCGGAAATCGGTCCAGGCGATTCCCGCCTCCTCATCGACGGACACCGTCGGGTTCACGCCGACGGCCGGCCTCGGGAAATCGGCGGCCGCCGCGTCGGCCTCGCAGACCTTGACGGTGTCCCCCCACGCGAGCGGATCGGCGTAGGGGGCGGAGCGATACTGGATGTTGTAATCCTGCCACCACGCGGCGTGGAACCTACCCTCGCTGAAGCTGGTCTCGATGTCGGGGCTTCGCTCTTCCGCCACCGGAGTGCAGGACATGCACCGGTGGGCACTCCATGTGGTCCCGCCGTCCTCCGTCCCGTGGTACATGATGTCGTCGTCGATGCCGCTCCAGAACCTCGTGTAGACGACTACCGCGTTTCGTTCGTCCAGGTAGTTTTTGATCGCGCCCACCCGGGGGCCGTGCTCGTCGTCCGCCTCGGAGCTCAACCGGATCGCGCCGGCCCAGGAGGCGCCGTAGTCGGTGCTCCTCATCGCGAAGACGTCGCGGTTGGTGGACGTGCACTGGGCCGAGTAGTCATCGAACGCGACATACAGGTAGCGGCTTCCGTAGTCGATGTCGGGATAGGCCTCGCCCCCGTCGTAGAACTCGTCCGGGTAGCCGCAGTATCCGGCGAGGGTGGTCGGCGTCTCCCAGGTGGCGCCGTAGTCCAAGGAACGGGTGAAGCGGAGGACCCAGTTGTCGACGTCCCTCGAGTTCCAGACGACGTACGGATACCAGCCCTCAAACTCGGTTCCGTCGGTCGCGATCCGGGGGTTCGAGACCCCCGGCACGTTGTGCTCGATGGCCGTGAATTCGTTGTGATCCGTGCTGTCGAGGTTGACGTGGAACGCGAGAATGCGCTCATCGGCGTGCTGGAAGACCATGATGAGCCAATTCTCGCCGCCCTCCCCGACGGCGATCGAGGGCTTGTAGATGTCGGAGAGCGCGGAAACCATATAGAAGAAGTTCCATTGCGCGCCTCCGTTCTCCGACTTGTAGATCCGGATCACCATCTCCGCCGGTCCCTCATGCTCGACCGCGACGTAGAGGTTCCCCTCGCTGTCGCTCGCCATGGAGGGCCGGATCTCGCTTGCCTGGAGGCCGGCGACCAGGATGTCGTCGTCCGTCCACCGGTCCTTCCCGGATGAGGGCGTGCCCGGCGCCCGCTCGGCGCGGAGCCCGAGATCGAGAGGAACGACAACGGACCCGAATCCGAAGGGCCGCCCTCCGAGCGCCGCGAGATCCCTCTCGATTCGCCGCGCCTCGATCATGTCTCCCCCTTCTTTGGCGGCGACCAGCGCGGCCAGGAGCTTCGCCTCGCCCCCCGCCGCCCCGGCCGGCGGTGCGGACAAGACTAGCTCGGGCGCCGCCGCCAACAGAATGATCGCTGCGAGACCGCAGAGAAACAGCCACCTCATGGTCAACCTCCTTCAACGAGCCGACGGGAAAGACGCTGGCGAATACCTGAACATCCGGCTACACGGTGCGGTGGAAACAGGATACCACAGGGGTCCATCCGGCTTCAACCAAGACGTTCGCCACAGACTCTTGCGCCGGGGCGGCGGAGACGCCCATCTCCACCGGGATCGCAGCGACGTCGACATTTCTGCTATAATGATGCCGTACGGTCGGAGTGGTTCGGACGATATTCCTCCGGAAGGGTACCGGGCCCGTCGTTTCGATCTTGTGTCCATACCTCGCTGTGTCCTCCCGCATAGAGTGGACGGGTCGTCACAAGGGAGGTTCTGATGACCGCGGATTCAGGCTGCGTGTCGAACAACAGAGCGGTCCACGACCTGCTTCGGTTCGGCGTGATGCCGGGGGTCCTGGCCGGCGCGATGGTCGGCATGGCGCGGGGGATTCGCTTCGTTGTCGCGAACCGCTACCCGGAGTACCGTTTCTTCGACAACGCGCTCCACGTCCTCCGGGCCTCCCTGATTGATGCTCTCGCTTCGATCTCGCTCCCCGTCACGCTCTTCTTCGCCTGCGTGTTTCTGGTCCACACCGCCCTCCGTCTCGGCCCCCTTCCCCTGCCTTCCGCATGGAAGCGGCCCGCGGGCCGGACGGCGACGGCCCTCGCATTGTCGTCCCTGGCGGCACTCGGGCTCTATCTCCGGCAAACGCCCTGGTATCCCCCCCTGCACACGGCGGCCGGGCTCGTTCTCTCCGGGCTCATTTCCGCGCTCTTCCTTCTTCTCCTTTCCGCCGCCCTCCGCAACATCGACGCCATCCACTCCCTCCGGCGGCGGCTCGCCGGAGGCCGGTCCTCCGCCGGGACCCTCTTCGTGCGGACCGGCGCCGTGCTGCTCGTCCTCGCGTTCGGCCTGATCGGCGCTTCGTACGTCCGTGACGCCCTCGCGAAGCAGGACGGCAGGAGCTTCTTGTTCATCACGATCGACACCCTCAGGGCCGACCATCTCGGCTGCTACGGATACGTGCGCGACACCTCTCCGAACATCGATGCTCTGGCAAGGAGCGCGGTCCGTTTTACGCATGGAATCGTCCAATGGCCGAAGACCACTCCGAGCTTCGCATCGATCATGACCGGCATCTATGCAAACCAGACGGGTGTTCTCCGGTTCTGCCGCCAGGGAATCCACAAGCGCTTCTTCCTCATGGCCGAAGTTCTCAAGGAGAACCGCTACCGGACAGCGGCGATCGTGACCAACGGGAACGTCTCCAGCGAGTTCGGTTTTGCGCAGGGATTCGACTACTACCGAGAGGTCTACAAGAACAACCCCGGCTCTTTCGTCGAACGGCAGAGGGCGGTGATTGTCGCTGACCGAGCGGTCGAGTGGCTTCGCAAGAACGGGAAGAAGAGCGATTTCTTCCTCTGGCTGCATTTCGTCGATCCCCACACCCCCTATACCCCTCCGCCCGCTTACCACGAGATGTTCGTGGGCGATGCCCACTACAATGCGGAACAGCAGAGCGTACTCCATACGGGGAAGGAGGACATGCACGGCATTCCAGAGGGGACGCATCTCGAAGAAGAAACCGCCATCGGCTACTACATCGCGGAGTACGACGCCGAGATCCGCTACACGGATGATCAGATCGGCCGCGTGCTCGGGACACTTGATTCGCTGGGGTTGTCCGAGCAGACGCTGATCGTTCTGACATCCGATCACGGCGAGAGCTTGGGCGATCATGACTATTTCTTCGAGCACGGACGTTTGCCCTACGACGCTTGTTCGCGCGTTCCTCTGATCGTGCGGGCGCCGGGGGTTTCCTCCGAAGGTCTGGTGGTCGATCGGCCGGTGGAGCTGATCAACATCGTCCCGACCGTTCTTGACCTGCTGGACGCGCCGACCCCTGAAGACGTGCAGGGGGTCAGCATGGCGTCCGTCTTACAAGGAGGAGAAGGAGCGCTTCCGGCTGCCGCTTTCACGGAGAGCGGCTACGCAGAGGACTACCAGCGGTCCGTCCGAACGGACAGATGGAAGCTAATCTACGTGCCGACAGATGGGGATCGGAGCCTCATGCGAGGGACCCCCTTCGAACTCTACGACTTCCGGGCCGATCCCGACGAGCTTCGGAATCGGATCCACCAAGAACCGGCCCGAGCGGAGAGTCTGAAGGATCTCTTGTTCGCCTGGATGGAAAAGCAGAGCGACGGAGTCTCCTACGAGGCAGAGACAGCGGACATCGACAGGGAAACGGAAGAGGCCCTCCGTGCGCTCGGGTACGTAGAGTGGCCGGCGGATCACCGGCACCGCCGGGATCGTGAGCCCCCCTCCATGCGTCGGAATGGGGGGCACCGTGGGGGAACAGCGGATGACTCCTAGGCGATCTGTTCATGGCAAGCGGGACGAATCACGGCGCGGCTTTCTCAGATCATGCCTCTTTCTCGCCGCATCTCTCTTCACCGGCCTGACGTGCCTTCGGGCGTACGCGGCCGCGCGGCTGGGCGTCGCTTCCTCCCTCTCTCCGGATGACGCGACAGGCGGTACCGGACACACCGGATCGGCGTTCGAACCGGGGTACGTTGGGCTGCACCGCACGGGCGAGCTGAAGAGGCGCGGCGAGGCCCTTTGGCGGATGATGCAGGAGTGCCGGCTCTGTCCCCGGGAGTGCGGGGTCGACCGGCTGGCGGGTGAAGAGGGATTCTGCCGGTCCACCTCGCGGCTCGAAATAGCGTCCTATCATCCGCACTTCGGCGAGGAGCGCGGCCTTGTCGGCTCCGGCGGCTCCGGCACGATCTTCTTCTCCAACTGCGGGCTGCGCTGCGTGTTCTGTATCAACTGGGAGGTCAGCCAGGGGGGGCACGGCGAGGAGCGATCCATCGAGGGCCTCGCGGAGATGATGCTGAACCTCCAGGAGATCGGATGCCATAACATCAATGTGGTCACCCCCACACATTACTCTCCTCACATTCTCTTCGCCCTCGATCGGGCAGCGGGGAAGAACCTCCGTCTCCCGCTCGTGTACAACACATGCGGTTGGGAACGGCTAGAAGTTCTCGAGATTCTCGACGGCGTTGTGGACATCTATATGCCCGACTTCAAGTACGCACATGGCGCGGCGGCCGCCAAGTACTCTTCAGGGGCGGATACCTATCCGGAGATCACTCGGCGGGCCCTGCTCGAGATGAACAGGCAGGTCGGGATAGCCCGGGCAGCCGCGGACGGACTCTTGTACCGCGGCCTGATCATCCGCCACCTCGTCATGCCCAATCGAGTGGCCGGCACGGAGGAGATTGTCGGGTGGATTGCGGAGAACCTCCCGGACGATACATACGTCAACCTCATGTCGCAGTACCGGCCGATGTATGAGGCTTTCGATTACCCGGAGATCTCCCGCAGGCTTACCCGGGATGAGTTCGATGAGGCCGTCCGGTGGGCGCGCGAAGCCGGCCTGACGAACCTCGACATCCAAGGGCAGCCCTGACCGCACGACGAACCCCGTTCCCTCTTCTTGCCGTCGGTCGCCCACCCTCGACGCGGAGGCCGGGTGTCATCATCTGAGCAACACGATCTTCCGAGCCGCCGTGAAGCCGCCGGCTTCGAACCGGGCGAAGTAGACGCCTGCGCCCGCATCGCGGCCCTCCGAGTCCCTGCCGTCCCACACGATTTCAGAGACCCCGTCGCCGTAGGTGGAATGCGCGAGCACCCTCACGTGCCTCCCGGCCGGATCGTGCACGGTCAGTGAAACATACGCGGGCTCAGGGAGACTGAACCGAAGGGTGGCCGTCGGATTGAACGGGTTGGGCATCGAGGGGTAGAGGAACGGGACGAGAGGCGTGGCCCCCTGACCGCCCGGCGCAACACCAATCGGCGTCCCCCGCGCCACGGAGTCGATGACCGTGCCGTCCGGCGCGACGGCGGTGAAGACGAGCCGATCCCCACGGATCTCCACTTTGCAGTAGTGAAAGGCCTCGGCCGCCGCAACGATGTGCGGGTACCCCGGGTCCGGTGTGCGGAGCGGCGCGCCCCCTCCGCCCGTGGTGATGTGCTGGATGCACGCAACTTCCGCCCGAGCGTAGTAGTGATTGTGCCCGCCGAAGACCATCGCCACACCGTGCTCCACGCACAACGGATGGATGTAGTCCTGAACGGAGACGTTGTTCTCGTGCCCTCCGCCCGCCGACCAGCCCGGCTCATGAAGGTAGAGGAACTTCCACGGCTTCGTGGACGCCGCGAGGTCGCTCTCGATCCAATCGAGCTCTGCGGAGCCCGGACCATAGCTCGTGTACTGGTCCACAACCGTGAAATGAGCCGGCCCGTAGTCGAACGACCAATAGCGCCCGTCGACAAACGGGTAAGGGAAGTACTTCACGAAGAGGGCGCCGGAACCCTCGTGATTCCCCATGCACGCCTGGTAGGGAAGAGAAGCGAGCATGGTCTGAATGCCCTCGCAAGATCGATCGAAGAACTCGGTGTCCCAGTCCTCCTCCAGGTCCCCGTCCGAGACGAGATCGCCCATGCAGAGGAGCATCGTGTGCAGGCTATCGTCGACGGCGTACGCATCGACCATGGCCGCGGCGACGGAGTCGTGGTCCTCCGGATACGTGCGCGTGTCGCCGTACACGAAGAACCTGACCGCCTCCGCGTCGCTCTCAGGGGCGGCCCGGAAGGAACCCGCGCAGGTGTCTTGGCCCGCGACCACCCGGTAGAGGTAGACCGTGCCGGGTGTCAACCCCGTGATGGTGTAGGAGTGTTGGTGTGCGCTTCCACACTCATGGGTCTCGGCCACGCCCATTGAGTACGACTCGTCCTCTCCCCATTCGATCGTGCAGGTCTCGGTCCATATCAGCTGCCACAAGACCTGCATTCCCGAATTCGAGCCGTTGTAGATCAGGTAGGGCGCCTTCCGAACCAGCGAGGGGAGTTCTTCCCAGCCGATCAGCTCGAGATCGAGGCTGATGTCGGAGCTGGTCACGCTTCTCTGGTGTATCTCCACGGCGAGGTGGTTCGTGCCGGCCGTCAGAACCGAGGAGGCGGCGTAGTAGACGAAGAACTCGTCTTCCGCGTCGCCCCCCACCGTCGAGGACGCGAGCGTGTCATAGTCAATCGCGCCCTCGGGCATGTTCGAACGGACGATTTCAAAGCCGTTGAGATACGCGACGGCCCCGTCGTCGCGAAGGAGGCGTATCTCCAAGAGCGCGTACGCCGACGGGTCGGCGACCTCGAACGCGTGTCTAAAATAGGTAGTGATGTACTTGTTGTTCGGATCCGGTCCATAGCCGACGACGGTGGCTTCGTCGCCGTCCCCGTATCCGAGCTGAGCCGGCCCCTCCTGCCACCCGCCGTCGTCGAAGAGGGGTTCTTTCCACAGAGTGCCCTGATCGCTTCCATCGTCGAGGTACTTCCAGGTCGAACCGGCCGGCACCAGGACCGTCTGTGCGAGGACCGGCGCGGCGAGGGAGACGGCGGCGAGAAGGACGAAAAACCGGAAGAACCGGCCGAAAGCATGATTCGCCATTGGAGGCCCTCCCGCAGGGAACGAGCGGGGGAGACCCGTACCGACATCAGGATAGCACATCCGGGCCGGGGGAAGATGCGGTTCGGTGAGACGTGTGCCTGTCCGCGGTTTTGGGAGCAACGACTGTCGACGAGGCCTCCCGGAGAAACAGGAGACCACAGCCCACCCGAATCGGGTTCAGCTCGTCAGGCGCCTCAGCCTGAGCCGGGCGTCTTCGACCTCGGGAACGCCGGGGTCCGCGTCCTTCCAGATCTCCAGGAACTTCTCGTACTGCTCGATCGCTTCCCCGGTCCAACCGGAACGCTCGTAAGCCGTGCCGAGGAGGTAGTGCGCCTTCACCGCCCAGATCGAGTAGAAGGCCCTTGAGCTGGTGTACGCTTTGATCGACTTCTCGAGCACCTCTACCGCTTCGCCCAGCTTGCCCGAGTCCAGATAGGCCCGCGCGAGGGTGTATTGAGCCCAGAAGCGATCAGCGCTGCGCCCTGATGCTTTGCGAAAGAGCGCCGCCGCCGAATCGAAGTTGCCGCGGGCCGCCTCGACGCACCCAGCGGCCCACCAGTACCGGATCATCTCCGCCCTGTCGGTCCGTTCAGTCTCGATCCTCATCGCCTCGGCCGCCTCGCTCGCCTCGGAGAGCCGGCCTGTCTTCGCGAGGAGGCGGATCCGGTATTCGGTCTCGCAGAAGAAGTTCTCGCTTATGGTTTTGTGGGTGC
>JBDRFQ010000475.1:0-7088 GCA_043818685.1 Candidatus Eiseniibacteriota bacterium | reverse complement strand
GGTGCGCGCGCTCGCCGCCTGGATGACCTGGAAGACAGCGGTCGTCGATATTCCTCTCGGCGGCGGCAAGGGCGGAGTGACCTGCAACCCGAAGGAGCTCTCCGACACCGAGAAGGAGCGCCTCGCCCGCAGCTACATCCGCGCCGTCGGCCGAATCCTCGGCGTCACCAAGGACGTGCCCGCTCCGGACGTGTACACGACCCCGCAGATCATGGCCTGGATGATGGACGAGTTCGAGACGATCGAGAAGGAAGCCCATCCGGGCGTCATCACCGGCAAGCCGATCCCGCTCGGAGGCTCCCAGGGACGCGGAGACGCGACGGCGCGCGGCGGCATTTACTGCGTCCGCGAAGCGGCGAAGGTGCTCGGCCTGGATCTCAAGGGGAAGACCTCGGCGGTCCAGGGCTTCGGCAACGCCGGCCAGTTCGGCGCGACCCTCGGCCAGGACATCCTCGGCCTCAAGGTCGTGGCGGCGACCGACTCCCGCGGCGGGGTGTACAACCCGGACGGCCTCGAGGCGCACGCGCTCGTCGACCACAAGCTGAAAACCGGGAAGCTCGAAGGCTTCAAGAACTCGAAGCCGATCTCGAACGAGGAGATTCTCGAGCTCGACGTCGCGGTCCTCTTCCCCTCCGCGCTCGAGAACGTGATCACGGCGAAGAACGCCGCCCGGATCAAGGCGAAGATCTCGTGCGAGCTCGCCAACGGCCCGACGACCCCCGAGGCGGACAAGATCCTCCACGAGAAGGGCGTCTTCGTGCTGCCGGACTTCCTCGCCAACGCGGGGGGTGTGACGGTCTCCTACTTCGAGCAGGTCCAGAACACGTACAACTACTACTGGTCGCTCGAGGAGGTGCACACCCGCCTCGACCAGAAGATGACCAAGGCGTTCCACGACGTCTACGAGATGTACAAGAAGGAAAAGGTGCACATGCGCCTGGCGGCATACCTGGTGGCCGTCAACCGCGTCGCCGAGGCCTGCAAGCTCCGCGGATGGGTATAGGCGACCACCGATCGGGTGATCAAGCCGAGGGCCGGGCCGCTACGCCCGGCCCTCGCTCGTTTCGACGAGGAGAACGGGGATGAACGGCGAGCCTCCTCCCCCCGCGGGAGATAATCCGACGGCCGAGCGTCTCCGCGAGCGCCTCAGGGAAGGCGCGGTCATCGCCGCTCGGATCTACAGGAACCTCCTCATCCTCCTTCACACGAGAGGCCACATCACCATCGACAGGGTTCACGACGAGGCGACCCGCCTCTTTGAAGGGGAGGGGGTCCGGATGACGACGGACGACGACCCGAACCGCGGAATCTCCATCCGGTGGGACGTCGGCCAGCGGGACGCCGTGTACGCGCTCGTCGAACGCTACGCCGCCCAGTTCCTGACCCCCGAGGACGTTGACAACGCGGTCTTCCAGGCGCGGCGCGCCGAGAGGGCCCGCACCCTCGAGGACATGGCCAACGTGCCCGGGGTCTCCTTCCAGCTCCTCGCCCAAAAGGTCCTCGAATACTGCAATCTCCCCAAGGAACCGGAATACGACCCCCTGCAGGAGGAATCGACGGGGGTCCGGGTCGCCCTGATCCGCCACTTCCTCAGCGACCAGCTCGAGTTCATCGGCGTCGCGAAGCTCCACCTCGCCGTCGAGGACATGCTCCCGATCGTCGGGAACGCGATCGGGCCCCGCGCCGGTCTCGGCAAGATCGGGGGGAAGGCGGCGGGGATGGTGCTCGCGTACAAGATCGCCACCCAACACTTCGAAAAATCGGGGCGAAAGCCGCCGTTTCCGCTCGGCACCCCGGAATCGTACTACGTGCGGTCGGATCACTTCACCGAGTTCGTCCAGAGGAACGGCCTCATGGACTATTACGATATCAAGTACAAGCCGGTCGGCGAGATCCGAAGGTCGTATCCCGTGATCCGCGAGGTCTTCAAGAACGGGCAGTTCGCCCCCTACATCATGCAGGAGCTCCAAGGCCTCCTCAAACGGGTTGGGAAGGCCCCCCTCGTCATCCGCTCCTCGAGCCTTCTCGAGGACAACTTCGGCTCCGCCTTCTCCGGCAAGTACGAGTCGATCTTTCTCGGAAACCAGGGGCGGATCGAGGAGAGGCTCGAGGACCTGATCGGCGCGATCGCGGAGGTGTACGCATCCACGCTCGGCCCCGATCCGATCCTGTACAGGCGCCAGAGGAACCTGATCGACTACGATGAGAAGATGGCGGTTCTCATCCAGAAGGTGATCGGGTTCAGGTACCGAACCTACTACCTGCCCGCGTGGGCCGGGGTCGCCTTCTCGCAGAACGAGTGGCGATGGAGCCCGCGGATCCGGCGCGAGGAGGGGCTCGCGCGCGTCGTTCTCGGCCTCGGGACCCGCGCGGTCGATCGCGTGGGGGACGACTACCCGCGGATGGTGCCTCTCGGAAACCCGTCCCTCCGCCCCGAGATCGACGCGCCGGACATCATCCGGTACTCCCAGCGGACCGTCGACGCGATCAACCTCGAGAAGAACCGTTTCGAGCGGGTTCCCCTCGCCGACCTGCTCGCCGAGGAGCCGTTCCCCGACCTCCATCACCTCGTCTCGGTCTCCGAGCACGGGATGATCTCCACGCCGCCCACGAGCCGCTTCTCCGCGCCCGTCTCCTCCCTCGTCGTCACCTTCAGCGGGCTTCTCTCCGGGCCATTCCCCGCGTTTCTCCGCGAGGTCCTGATGGTGCTCGCGGATGCCTACGGGTCCCCCATCGACCTCGAGTTCGCGTTCGACGGCAAGACCTTCTTCATCCTCCAGGCGCGGCCTCAGGCGCAGCGAATCCAGGCCTCCGAGGTGGCGATCCCCGAGGACGTGCCGGCCGAGCGGAAGGTCTTCAGCGCCTCGCGCTTCGTCCCGACCGGGAAGGTCGCCGACGTCGAGTACGTCGTCTACATCGACCCGGTCGACTATGGGAGGGTGGCGACACCCCAGGAGAAGATCGGGATCGGCCAGCTCGTCGGGCGTCTGAACGAGCGGCTCGAGAACGCCCGCTTCATTTTGATGGAGCCGGGGCGGTGGGGCTCGAACAACGTCGATCTCGGCGTTCGCGTCCGCTACGCGGACATCCACCGGACGAGCGCCCTGATCGAGATCGCGCGCGCCCGGGGAGGATACACGCCCGAGGTCTCGTTCGGCACGCACTTCTTCCAGGATCTGATCGAGTCCGGGATCGCCTACCTCCCCCTCTATCCGGACGAGGAGGGGAACCTCTTCAACGAGGAGTTCCTCCGGGGATCGCCCAACATGCTCGCCGCCCTCCTCCCCGACGCGGCGGCCGCAGCGGAGGCGGTCCGCGTGATTCATGTCCCGAGCGCATCGGGCGGACTATTTCTTCACATCCATATGAACGCGGACCGGGAGAAGGCGCTCGCCTTTCTCGGCCCGAAGGCCTGAGATCGTTCCGGAGGGAGAGCCCCCTTCAGGGCGCCTCGACATGCGCCGTCCGGAGCGGACCGGCGAGGGGGCGGCGGCCGGTCAGAAGTGCCCGTCGAAGAGACGGTAGACCTCTCCCTCGGTCCACGCCTCGAAGAGCCGTTCGCGGATTCCATCGTAGCGGAACATCTGGCTCACGGCTTTGTAGATCTTCAGGTACGCGCCGGGATCATAGGCGGGGCCGACGATGACGATGAAGAAGTGGACCTTCTCCCCGTCCGGCGCGTCGAAGTCGTAGCCCTCGCTGGAACGCGCAAAACCGAGAATCACGTCCTTCGCATGGCGGCTCCGGATGTGGGGGATTGCGATTCCGTGCCCGACCGCGGTCGACGCCTTCTTCTCACGGTTCCAGAGGTCGAGGAAGAGCTTGTTCGGGTTCCCCACGAGCCCGGTCCCCGCGAGGAGGCCGGCGAGCTCCTGGATCACCTCCTGCTTCACGCGCGAGACGTGCTTCTCCCGGTCGTGCTCCTCCTCCTCGGGAGGATCCACACGGGTCTCCAGCTCGAACCGGATGAACCCCTTCTGAAGATGAGGAGAGAGACGCACGCTTCCTGCTCCGCGATTGCCGCAGTCTTCGTTTCATTTCCCGCAGCAGTTCCGGTTTCATGTCCCGCATAAGAATATCGGAAAAGCGCCGGACTTCTCAAGCCCCCGGCCTTTCCGATAGAATGCCGGTGGTCGGCGAGGCTCCCCCGCGGAGCGCGGTCGCGCGGGCTTTGCCGGGAACCAAGAACGAGGCGCCGCATGGGGACCGGCCTGAACATCCTCCTTCTCGCCAACTCCTTCCACACGGGCGGATTCGAGCAGCTCACGCTCGAGATCATCCGGAGCCTCCACCCCGGCGGGATCCGGTTCCGGGTCTGCTGCCTCAAGGAGGAGGGGACCCTCGCGCCCGAGGTCCGGAAGGCCGGCGTCCGCATCGACGGAGGTTTCCTCCGGGGGACATACGATCTCGCCGCCGTCTTCCGGCTGACGCGCGCGCTCCAGGGCGAGCGGTACGACCTTCTCTTCGTCGAGCCGGGGCGGAACGCGCTCCTCGCCGGGGAGTGGATTGCCCGGTCGCTTCGGATCCGGAAGCGAATCTCGGCGATCCACGCGACGCGGCAGTGGGGGAGGAAGCGGATGTTCCGGTGGAGCCAGCTCCGCCTCCTCAAGGGGCTCGACGGCGTGATCCTCGTGGCCCCGACGCAAAAGGACTACCTCGTGCGCGAGGAAGGGCTCGACCCGGCGAACCTCGCGGTGATTCTGAACGGCGTCGACCACCGCGCGTTCCGGCCGCGGAACCGGGACGAGCTCCCCCCCCTTCTCGACGGACCGCGCCCCGGCGAGAAGGCGGTCGGCATCGTCGCCTCCCTCACGCCGGAGAAGGGGCACGGGGTCTTTCTCGAGGCGGCGGCGGCGGCGCGGAAGGAGGTCCCGGAGGCGCGTTTCTACGTGGTCGGCGAGGGACCGGAGCGGCCCGCGATCGAGCGGAAGATCGCCGAGCTCGGCCTCGAAGGCGCGGTCCGCCTCACCGGACGCCGGCGAGACCTCCCGGCCTTCCTGCCGCGGCTCGACCTCCTCGCCCTCTCCTCCCATCCGTATCGAGAGACGCTCCCCATCTCCACGATGGAGGGGATGGCTTGCGGAATCCCCACGGTGAACACGGACGTGGGGAGCATCCGCGACCTCGTCGTCGACGGGGAGACCGGCCTCCTCGTCCCTCCCGGAGACCCGCGGGAGATGGCGCGGGCGTTCGCGCGGATCCTCCGGGACCTGGATCTCGCCCGCCGCATGGGCGCGGCCGGGCGGCGCCGGATCGAGGAGCTCTTCACGCTGGAACGCACGATCGAAGACTACCGGCGCTACTTCCTCGAGATCGCCGGAGGAACGACGGTTTGAAAATCCTGGAGATCAACAAGTATCACTACCTAAAAGGAGGGGCGGAGCGGTACTACTTCGAGGTCTCCCGTCTTCTCGAGCGGGCGGGGCACGAGGTGATCCCGCTCGCGATGAGAACCGACCGAGACCTCCCCACCCCGCACCGTGCGCGCTTCGTCTCCGAGACCGACTACCGGAAGCCGTCCCCCTTCCTCCGGCGTGTTCGCGAGGCGGGGAGGGTCCTCTGGAACGGGGAGGCGTACGCGCGAGTCCAGGAGATCGTCGAGCGCCATCGTCCCGACGTCGCCCACCTCCACAACATCGCCCATCAGCTCTCCGGATCGGTGGTGGCCGCCCTCGCCTGGGCCGGCGTTCCGGCCGTGCAGACGCTTCATGACTACAAGCTCGTCTGTCCCGCCTACAGGCGCTTCCGCGACGGAAAGCCGTGCGATTCGTGTCTCCGCCACCGCTATTGGGAAGCGGTCCGCCACCGCTGCGTCCTGGGGCGGCGCTCCGCGAGCCTCGTCGCGGCGGTCGAGACGGCGCTCTACACCGCGACCGGGCTCTACGAAAAGGGGATCGCGCTCTACCACGCGCCGAGCCGCTTCATGAAGGAGACGATGGTTCGATGGGGAATCCGCGCCGACCGCATCGCGCACTTCCCCTACACGATCGACCTCGAGGCGTACAGGCCCGCGGCGCGCGATGACGACGGCTCCTTTCTCTTCCTCGGACGCCTCTCAGAGGAGAAGGGGCTGCCGGTTCTGCTCGAAGCGGCGGCGCGCGTTCCGGGCGCGCGGATCCTCATCGCCGGCGAGGGCCCGATGCGGGAGGCGATGGAGCGGGAGGCGGCCGCCTGCGGGCTCGGCGGCGTGCGGTTCGCCGGGTATCTCCACGGAGAGGATCTGTTCGATGCGATCCGTTCGTGCAGGGCCCTCCTCCTCCCCTCGGAGTACGACGACAACTCCCCTCTGGTGATCTACGAGGCCTTCGCCCTCGGAAAGCCGGTGATCGCCGCGCGGCGCGGCGGGATTCCGGAGATGGTCCGCCCCGGGGAGACCGGCCTCCTCTTCCCTTCAGGGGACGGGCCCGCCCTCGCCGAGGCGATCCGGGAGCTCGACCGGGACGAGCGCCTCGCTCGAACTCTCGGCCGGAATGCGCGCGCCTTCCTCGAAGCGGAGTGCGGACAGGAGCGCCATCTGGAGCGGTTGATGGATCTCTATGAGCGCGCCGGCGCCGCGGAGCGGGGCTGAGAAAGATGGAGAACGGATCGAGATCGCCGGGGGCGCCGCGGGAGGCGGCCCCGAAGCCCCGCGGGAGCGGCGCGGCCAGGGGCGGATCGCCGAAGGTCCGGATCGGTCTCTGGCTCGGGCTCCTTCTCTTCTTCGCGGTTCTCCTCCTCGACCTCGAACCGGGGAACCCGGCGATCACCCGGATCACCGCGGTCGCCGCTCTCATGGCGACCTGGTGGATCACCGAGGCGATCCCGATCCCCGCCACCTCCCTCCTCCCCCTCGTCCTCTTTCCCATCCTCGGGATTCTCGCGGCGGAAGAGGTCGCGCCCATCTACATGAACTCGAACATCTTCCTCTTCATGGGCGGGTTCATCCTCGCGCTCGCGATCGAGAAATGGGGCCTCCACCGGCGCATCGCGCTTCGCATCATCGGGATTCTCGGCGTCCGTCCGCGCCGGCTCGTGCTCGGCTTCATGATCGCGACGGCGTTCCTCTCCATGTGGATCTCGAACACGGCGACCGCGATGCTGATGTTCCC
>JBDRFQ010000474.1:0-2201 GCA_043818685.1 Candidatus Eiseniibacteriota bacterium | reverse complement strand
ACAGCGAAACAGGCGACGAGGAAGACGAGGTTGTTGAAAAAGAAGCTCGACTCCCTCGAGAGGACCGAGTCGAGGGCCGCCTCGCTCCGGAGGTAATCCCTCCGCCTCCAGACGAGCCCGAAGGAGAAGACGACGCCGAGGGCGAGGAAGCCGACGAAGTAGTGCCCCACGGGGCTCTGCGCGAAGGCGTGGACGGAGCTGACGATCCCGCTCCGCGTGAGGAACGTCCCGAACACGCAGAGCAGGTAGGTCGTCAGGATGAGCACGGCGTTCCACACCTTCAGCATCCCGCGCTTCTCCTGGATCATGACCGAGTGAAGGAACGCGGTTCCGGTGAGCCAGGGCATGAGAGAGGCGTTCTCGACCGGGTCCCACGCCCAGTAGCCCCCCCATCCGAGCTCCACGTACGCCCAGCGCGCCCCGAGGAGGATCCCCCCGCTGAGGAAGATCCACGCGAACAAGGTCCAGCGGCGCGTCACGACGAGCCAGCGGGTTCCCGGCGCGCGGATCCAGAGGGCCGCGATCGCGAAAGCGAAGGGAACGACGAACCCGACGAACCCGAGATAGAGGATCGGCGGGTGGATGACCATCGCGGGGTGCTGGAGAAGCGGGTTCAATCCCCTCCCGTCCGCCGGGGCGAACGGGATCACCACCCCCCCGTGTTCCGTGACGAGCGGCCGGAACGGGTTCGCGGCGATCAGGTTCATGTTCGCGAAGAAGAACATCGAGATGAGGAGGACCGCCGCCACGTACGGCATGAGATCCCGGTTCCGGTTCCGGTTCGACCAAAGGACAGCGACCCCGTAGAGCGCGAGAAGCCAGTTCCAGAAGAGGAGCGAACCCTCCTGACCCGCCCAGAGCGCGGTGACCTTGTAGAAGAGCGGAAGAGCGATGTTCGAGTGGTTGGCGACGTAGGCGTTTTGGAAGCCGTCCCGGAGAAGGAGAACGGCCAGCGAGAGGACCGACAGGGTCAGAAGGAGGCAGGAGACGACGAGGCTCCTCTCCGCCGCGCGGACGAACCCCTCTCTCCGGGTCTGTCCCCCGAGGAATCCCGCCGCCGCGCCGAAGAGCGTGACCGGGTAGAGGGTGATGAGCGCGATGCTCCCCAGCTCGTTCAAGACCCGGAATCCCCGGAAGCGGCGGCGACCGGGTCGGCCCCGTACTCCGCCTCGTACTTCGAGGCGCACTTCGCCTGAATCTTTACGGCTTCAAGCGTTCCGTCGCTCCGCATCATCCCCTCGACGACCGCCTGCGATCCGTCCTTGAACGTGTCGGGGACCGGCGCCTCCCCCCGGTATCGGACGGGGAGCACGAGCTCGTTCTGGGTGAGCCGGAAATGGAGCCCGTCTTCCCTCCACTCGATGCTCCCCGGCTGCACGTCCCCGCCGACCTTGAGGCGTTCGCCGGCGTTCGTCCCTTCCTGCACCTCCTCGACCGTGCGGTAGTAGGCCTTCCCCTCCTCGAAGCCGGTAAAGGCGAGCCAGCCGACCGCGCCGACGACGACGGCCGCCGCGACGAGGAACTTGCCCCTGCCGTGTCCCATCGTTCTCCCTTCTCTCCTTGCGAGGGGGGATGACCACTAGAAGGTTAGCAAAGCGGGGGATGCTCTTCCACACCCGCGATTGGACGTCCTCCGGGGGGGATCCTAGCGGTCAATCCGACACGAGCGCCTCGAGCCCCGCGACCACGGTGCGGACCGCCTCCTCCATGCTTCCGGCGATCGTGAGCCCGGCCGCCTTCGCGTGCCCGCCGCCTCCGAAGGAACGGGCGAACCGGTGAAGATCCACGCTCTCCGTCGACCGGAGCGAGACGCGAACCCGGTCCGCCTCCTGCTCCTTGAAGAGCGCGCACACCTCGACGCCGCGAACCGCGCGGAGCAGCTCGATGAAGCCCTCCGTGTCCTCGTGGCTCGCCCGCGCCTTGGCGAGCATCTGCCTCGTCACCTGCAACCAGAGGATCTTTCCCCCGCTCTTCCTCCCGAGCGATGCGAACACGAGCGGGAGGAGGCGGACGAACGCGTCGCGCCTGTTTTCGAAAGCGTTGCGGTACACGCGCTCCGGGCGCACCCCGAGAGAGACCAGATCGCCCGCGGCGTGAAAGGCCCGCGCGTTCGTGTTCGAGAAGCGGAACGATCCCGTGTCGACGATAAGCGCGGCGTAGAGGGCCTCGGCGATCGGGAGGGAGACCGGCTCTCCCATGCC
>JBDRFQ010000473.1:0-15283 GCA_043818685.1 Candidatus Eiseniibacteriota bacterium | reverse complement strand
GCCCAACCTTCCGCCATCTGGCTCCGGCACGAGTTCCCCGCGCAGAGAAACAGCACTCTCTGTTTCTCTTGCCGCTCTTTCATGTCTTCTCTGCGTCGGCTTTCTTGGTGATCCTCTCCCCCTTCTCGTCGAGCTCGAGTTTTTCATAGGTCAATTGCTTGAGGTTCTCGTCCACGGGGCCGTCGTCCTCGCCCAGCTCGAAGGAGCGCCCTTCGAACTCGAGGACCTTCCGGCCCTGCACGGCGAGGGTCAGTTCCCCCATCCAACTACAGCCCCCTGCCGTTCCTGCGAGAGCCACGTTCCCGCGCTTCTCCGGCTCCCGTGGCGAGCGCCGGTGCTCTCCCGTGAGGATCACGTCGTAGCCCGCCAGAGAATCCGCGAGCTCGTGGCTCCAGCCGAGGTTCGGATGGGCCAAGAGGATCGCCACGTCGACTTTCTTCTTTCGAAGCGTCTTCAGGACCTCGCGCGAGCGCAGGATTCCGTCCTCGATCCTGATGTCGTGGTCTTCCTCCAGCATGCGGGTCGTGTTCGCCTTCGGGGGGATCGTCGCCGTCACCCCGAGTCTCAAGCGCCCGGCCTTCACCAGAACATAAGGGTCGTAACGGGGTTTGCCGGTTTCCGCATCGATGATGTTGTTCGAGATCGCTCTCAACCCGTTCGCGCGGAGCAGACTGTCGACCATGTCGAGGCCGGCCATGACCTCTCCCTCTCCGATCGCGAGGGCATCGTAGGCCATCCGCTGCAGGCACTGCATGGTGACTGGATTGTCGAAACCGTAACGCTCCTTCTTCCCTGTGACGAAGTTGCCGAGGTCGACGAGGAGGACGGCGTTCTCTTCTCGCGAGACTGCGACCTCGCCGGCCCTCCGGGCCAGCCCGCCCTTCCCCTTGGAGTGTCACCCGCAGGGCTTCAGCTCCCCGGCGGCGTCGCAGGTGAACAGAATGGTCAAGGCCTGCGGTTCTCTCGACCGCACGAATCCGAAACAGGCCCATCCGAAAGCGGCGAGGAGGAGAACGGCGATCGCTCCGATCAGCGATTTCTTGCGGGTCGTCGACGCGAGCATGTTCGACATCCTTCTCCGGTCTCCTTGCCTGCAACGGGCCCCACCGCCGCTAGCGCGCCGTGTAGAGCAGATAGACTCCCCCCAAGATCACGAGGATCCCGCAGAGTTTTCTCACGAGGATCGAGCTCTTCGACCGTTCTGTCCAGTTCAAGTAGCACTGCACCGCCTCCGCCGAAGTTCCCGCCCCGACGATGACCGAGCAGTGTCCGACTCCGTAGGCGAGGAGCAGCGTCAGCCCGAACAGCCAGCTCGTCGCGGCGACCTTGAAGGCGACTCCGAGCATCGGCGCCATGTACGCGAACGTGCACGGACCGACGCCGATCCCGAAGACGAGGCCGAGAAAAAACGCCGCAACGAGCCCCTTTCCGCGCGTGCCTCCCACCCCAGGCCCCGTCCACGGGAGCGGAAAGATTCCGAGGAAATGGAGACCGAGGACGAAGAAGACGATCGCCACGCCGTAGTTCACGTAGGGGCCGAGATCCCCCATCATGCGCCCGAGCGACGCGGTGATCACACCGATCACCGTGATCGTCGCGAGAATGCCAACCGCGAAGAGAGCCGAAAGACGGAACGCGCGGCGTTCGGATCGGTCCCCCTGTTCGCCGATGAAGCCGATGATGAGCGGAATGCTGGCCAGGTGGCATGGGCTCAGCACGATGCTGAGCACGCCCCAAACGAACGACGCGAGAACGGCCGCCAGGGGCGCCCCCTCGATCGCGCCGGTGAGTGCGGCGAAGAGTCTCTCCATGGGTCAGCTTTCCCTGTCGGGGTTCGATCCGGGGCCGAGATCGACCCCGAGTTCCTTCCATTTCGCGAGGATGTCCTCCTTCGCGTAGAAGCCCTCGTGTCGGAAAAGCTCGCGTCCGGAGCCGTCGTAGAATATTTGGGTCGGGATCACGCGGATGCGGTACTGCATCGACGCGCTGCGATCGGCTTTCACGTCGATCACCTCGACGACGAGCCTTCCCTCGTACTCGTTCTTCAGCTCGTCGAGGATCGGCGCCATCATCTTGCAGGGGATGCACGTCGTCGAGCCGAGATCGACGAGACGGGGGATCCCCGCGGTGGACGGATCGGAGGAGCCCCCCGGTCCGCCCCGGTCTCCGCCTCTTCGCCCGGATTCGCGAAGCGCCGCGAAGACGACGACGCCGGCGACGACGAGCGCGAGAAGCGCGATCCGGACCGTTCGGCTCATGGCTTCGCCCCCGTTCGGGGTGGGGGGGAGTCGGCGGGATCCGCACTCGCCTCGCCGCCTTCATCGTCCGCGAGAGGAGCGCCGGCTTTCGCTCGAGCCATGAACCGGCGGAGCTCCTTGCCGACGTAGGGCTTCAGCTCCTCCGGACGGCCGGCGTAGTTCCACATCCCCTCGATCTTCTCCCATCGGACGACCTTGCCGCCCGCAGTCTCGGCGAAGACGAGCGAAGACCCTTCCAGGCCGTACTCCTCCCCGAAATGCGCGTTCTCCGGAAGCTCGAAGTCGACCGCCTTCCATTCGAGCGATCCGGCGCCCGCGTGCTCGGGGAAATCCACGTAGACCGCTTCCCGGGCGGCGGCTTCCATCGCGAGGCAGGTAACACACCGCAGCGTGCGGTGAAAGTAGTAGACGACGACGATGTCCAGGTCGGGCGCGGTTCCGATCTCGGCCGGCGTCTCGACCGCCGCCGTCTCCGTGAGAGGATCCGTGCCCTCCCCCGCGAAGGCCGTCGCGAAAGCGGGCAAAATCCCGCACGCTCCCCAGAAGGCAAGCACGGCCGCCGGGAAGATCGCCGAGATGCCCCGGTGCGGGAAGGCACGCGCACGCCGCGCCGCCGCGCCGCGCGGATGGAGGCCGGGTCCGGTTTCGGCGGTCATTTCTCCTCCGTGTTCGCCAGCAGGGAGACGATCTCCTCGACCGGAAGCACCTTCCCGGACGACACGACTTTGCCGTCGATCGCGAGTCCCGGGGTCATCGCGACGCCGTAGTTCATGATGTCCTTGATGTTCGTGACCTTCTCCACCTCGCAGGAGACGCCGAGCTGCCGGACCGCGGCCCTCGCATTCTCCTCGAGCTGCCGGCATTTCGGGCAACCCGTCCCGAGCACCTGCACTCTCATTTCGGATCCTCCCGTGGATTCTCGAGGCCGCCGCCTCGCCGGTTCCCCCGCGATCGTTCTGGATCCGCCTCTCAGAAGATCGCCCCATAGATCAGGCCGCTCGAGGTCGCCATCACGACGACGATCGCCACGAAGGCGGCCGTCTTCCTCGTTCCGATCACGCTCCGGATCACGAGCATGCTCGGGAGGCTCAAGGCGGGCCCGGCGAGAAGAAGCGCGAGCGCCGGCCCCTTTCCCATCCCGCTCCCGATGAGACCCTGGAGGATCGGCACCTCGGTCAGGGTCGCGAAGTACATGAACGCCCCCGCGACGGAGGCGAAGAGGTTCGCCGAGACCGAGTTCCCTCCCACCGCCGCCGCGACCCAGCGCGAGGGGATGAGACCCTCGTGATCGGGCCTCCCGAGAAGCGCCCCGGCGACGAGGACCCCGAGGAAGAGAAGAGGGAGTATCTGCTTCGCGAAGCCCCAGCTCGCCTGAAACCACTCCCTCGTCTCGCCCTTCCCTTTGAGCGCGACGACCGACAGGCCGATCACCCCCGAGGCGAACGGAACGAGAGGCCGCGAGGGGAAGAGGAGCGAGAGAAGCACGACCGGGAGCGACGCGAGAAGGAGCAGCGTTCGGCTCACCCCGTACCAGGCGGCGAGGATCGCGGCGAACGCGATCGCGAAACCTCCGGTCAAGAACCACTTGGCGGAATGGATCGCGTGCCACGCGCCCGAGGAGGCCTCCGGCTTTCCCCAGTTCGCGAAGACGAGGACCCCGACCATCGAGGCGAAGTAGAGCGCGTTCTGCCAGAGGGGGCGAGGCACGTCCGGCTCGGGGGCGGAGAGCGCGGCCTTCGACTTTGCCGTCTCCTCTTTGCGGAAGAGCAGATGCATCAGGAGGCCGACGACCACGCTGAAAAGGATGGCGCCGGCCGCCCTCGCGATGCCCAGCTCGATCCCGAGAACGCGCGCCGTGAGGATGATCGCGAGGACGTTGATCGCCGGACCGGAGTACAGGAACGCCGACGCCGGTCCGAGTCCCGCGCCCATCTTGTAGATTCCCGCGAAGAGGGGGAGGACCGTGCACGAGCAGACGGCGAGAACGGTTCCGGAAACGCTCGCGACTCCGTACGCGAGGACTTTGTTCGCCCTCGGCCCGAGGTAGCGCATCACGGAGGCTCGGCTCACGAAGACGGCGATGGCGCCGGCGATGAAGAACGCGGGGACGAGACAGAAGAGGACGTGCTCCCGGGCGTACCACCGGGCGAGATGGAGGGACTCCAAGAGCGCGTTGGTGATCCGCGCGGATCCGCGCATGACCTCGACGGGCAAGAAGAAACAAGCGAGAAACACCGCAACAATGAAAGCGAGGTTCTTCCACTCTCTCGGCGAGAACATTACGCCTCTCATACTCTCGCGAAGGGGATTCAGCCCCTCATCGAGAAGAATCCGCCGCGAGCCCGACCGGTCCGGATTCATGAATTTGGCCGATTCGCCAAATACTCGGCGAAAAAAAAGGCGCCGCTTACGAACCGATGCCCGCGGTCCGCCCTTCACCTGACGTGCTCAGAACCGACTCCACGCACGAGAAGAAGTCGAGAACGCAGGGGCACCGGAGCGAGCAGAAGATCTGGTTGCCCCGCTTGTCCTGGAGGACGATCCCTGCGTTCCTGAGAATGCTGAGGTGCTTCGAGACGGTCGAGACGTCCGCACCGACCATCTCGGCAAGCTCGCACACGCACCGCTCGCGCCGGGAAAGCTCGTCGACGATGAAGAGCCGCGTCGGGTGAGCCATCGCCTTGACGATGCGGGCCCGGGTCTCGTAGCGGGCCCTGGTTTTCGCGTTCATGAATCCTCCGATTTGATATATGGCATTTTGGCAAAATTGCCAAATGCCGTCAAGCCGGTTCCGGCGACGCCGAGCCGCGCGAAGGGGGGGCGGCCCGATCGGAAGCCGGATCCCTCGCCGCCGAACCGACGGTACAACAGATTGTCGCGGCAGGGGTTAGTCGGCCCGGCCGGCCGCGTAGGCCTGTCTCGCCCGCGAAGGTCCTTCTCGCCGTTCTAGAACGGGAAGATCCTCTCGCGGAGCCGCAAACGGTCTGCGAGTGGCTTCCACTCCTCGCTCTCGGCGAAGGGATCGGAGAGATCGAGGACCCTGTTCTTCTGCACGTCGATGAGATGGTCCCAATCGCAGAGGTAGTGGCCCCGTCCCTCGCACGCGAGCTGCCTCACCGCCTTCCCGCGGATCCGCGCCCTCCCCCTCTCCGGGGGACTCTTGACGGCGCGCTCGACCTCTCCGGGCGAGACGAGACGGTGACGGAGAACGCCGGCTCGGTCGAGCGCCTCGAAGATCCCGTCGTCGGAGAGCTCGGAGAAACGGGTGTCGATCTCGAGGAGCTCCTTGCGCAGATCCACCAGGGGCCGGAGCTCGTCCCAGCTCCTCCCGTTCCGTTCGAGCAGGGGGGTCATCCTCTTGATGACCTCCTGAACCGCGATCGGCGTGTGCCGGCCCAGCACCTCCTCCACGGTCACGCGCTTCCCGCGGAGGGGAGAACGACGCACCGCGCTCATGAGCCGCGGAACGACCGCGTTCCAAACCGCGTAGAAGGCCGGATCGACTCCCGCCAGGCGGGCGCGATGATCGTAGAGGTTCTTCTTGATCGCCCAGTCGAGCGACCCCGAAACGCGCGAGGGGTCTTCCTCCAGGTCGTTCAGAACCGCGCGCCATTTCTTGCACACTTCCTCCGCCCACGGCGGGAGGAACGAGCCGCCCAGCCGGGCCTCGGCCGCCTCGAGATACCGGCGTTGGATGGAGATCGCCGTCTCCCTCCCCCCGTTCACCGACACGGAGGCCCTGCAGGCCGGGTCCTTCGAGAACGCCTTCATCGCCCTGTACGGGAAGGACAGGTTCATTCCCGCCGCGGGAAGGATGCCCTGGTCGATCATCGCGACGACAAGCGCCGTCGTGCCGATCTTGAGCCACGACGCCACGTCGGAGCAGAGGCTCTCGCCGCACACCAGGTGCAGCCGGTTGTACCCCTCGCAGAGAGGCTCGTTCTTCCGATGGACGATTCCGCGGGTCCTCGTCGAGTCCTCTGAGCGCTTCCTCTCGAGAAAGAAGACGCGCGGGGAGAGGGAGAAGACGATTCCCGGCGAGTACGGGTCGAACCCGCCCGCCCCCGTGTAGACGATCCGGCTCACGAGGTGCGGGAGGAGCTGCTCCGCCATCTGTACCGGCCGGCACCGGTAGCCGTACGACTCGTTGCATCCCCATGTGTTCTTGCTTCCCGAGTAGTCCACGTTGCACCGGGTGACGAAGGTGCGGTGGAGAGCGCGGTCTCCCGCGCGGAGGCTCTCCGCGAGGTCGCGCATCGTTCGCTCCCCCGCGCGAATGTAGCGGACCACCTCGATCGGGTCTTCGCACTCCGGCGTGCAGAACTCGGGATGAGAGCCGCAGTCGATGTAGAAGAGCCCGCCGTTCTCGAGGAAGAGCCCGCGGCCGTGGTGGGTGGGGATCCCGGTCAGGCGCGCGAAGGCGTTCTTCAGCAGCTTCTCGGCAAGCGTGGCGGGGCTCAGCCCCGCGCCGCCCGCGTCGAAGCCGGAAAGCGCATACTCGGTCTCCACGCCCATGAGCAGGGAGGACAAAGCTACTGGCCCCCTTCCTGTCGGGTGGCCTCGAGGAACTTCTCGCTGTCCAGCGAGATGACCTTCCGGATCGCCTCGTCGCCCGCGCGGAGGATGCTCTCGCCGGTCTCCCGGAGGGAGGCAAGATCCCCGCCGCCGCCGTCTCCCGCCGCGATCGCCCGCACCGCCTCCGCCTTTTCCCTTCTTCGTTCCCGGGTTTCCATGTTCTTTCCCTCCTCGAGAGTCTCGATGGTCCGTCCGGCCCCAGGGCCGGAGCTCCTGTTCCCGCCGGAGCTGGGTCAGTGCGTTCGGTCTCCGCCCAGCTCCCTCACGACCTCCTCGATGGAGGACGTCCTCCGGAAGAGCGCCTCGGTCGCCGGGCGCGTGAACCCGAACGGGTTCCAGAGCCGGACGGTCTTCAGAACCGCGCGGCCGGGACCGTCGGGCATCCGAAAGTGAATCGAATCCCAGTCGACCGCCTCCACGATCTCGGGATCCGCGCGGCGGAGAAGCATCGCCCGCGCGTAGGCCCGCGTCCCGCCGGGAGGTTCATGCGTGAGCTTCTCGATCTCCGGCTCCGACACGGTCCTCTCGAGAAGTCCCGCCCGCTTGTACGCCCAGAAGAGCCCCTCCTCCGGATCGAGGCTCGAGTAGAGGTGGTCGAGCAGCTTCGCCTTCGCGCTCCCCCAGCCGAGATCCGGGTGCGAGTCGATCGCCTGCCTCAAGATGGAGAGCTTGAGCGCCCAGTCGACCCGCGCGGCGAGGGCGGCGAGATCGCGGCGAGCGAGCATTTCCAGCGTGCTCCCCCAGAGATCCAGAATCTCCCGCGCGCCCGGGACCACCCCGTCGCATCCCCCCCTCTCCGCGAACCGGGAGGCGGCCTCGTGGAAGCGGAGCTGCAGCTCGACCGCGCCGAGCTTCCTCCCCGAGAGAAGCCGGGCCGGTTTTCGGAGCGTGAGGTCCCGGCTCCAGACACCGAGCGCCTCCAGGGGGTCCTCGAGGATCAGGTCCGTGCCGGGCGCGCATCCCGCCTCGATCATGGCAAGGATGATCTGGTAAACCCCGACCTTGAGCAGAGAGCCGACCTCGGCGAGGGTCGAGTCGTAGAAGATCACGTGCATCCTCGCCATGAGGTCGCGGAGCGATCGGGCGCCGCCGCCCGACCATCCGCCCACAAGCGCCTCGTCGCGGCTGTTGACGATCGGGCGGTGATAGGTCGTCTGCGGCCCGACGAGACACTCGAAGAAGTCCGCCCGCTGGGAGATCTGGAAGTCCGCCGCGGGCGTTCCGTTCTCGCTCCCCACCTTCCCCTGCCCGGTGAAGACGATGCTCGAGACCATGTAGGAGGCGAGCCAGAGGAGGTACTGCATCCTCCGGTTGAAGATCTCGTCGTATGCGGGTCGAGAGACGAGGAAGTCGAGGTGCGCCCCGTACGAGTGATCCTGTCCGTCGCTGCTGTTCACGAGAATCCGGATCCTCCAATCCGGGGGGAGGTTCCGGTTCGCGCGCCGGAGGGCGGAGCGCGCGATTCGCAGCATCGCGTGCCACGCCGCGACGTGCTCGCGCGCGCCGAGAACCTCCGGCAGGCAAAGCTCGAGGTGATTCAGATCGATGTAGACGCAGCCGCCGTTCGAGGCGAGGAACTTCCGGCCGACGTCCTGCGGGTCGGTCGTTTGGGCGACGGCAACCGTCTGAAAGGAAGACCCGGCCGTCGACCAGACGGCGCCGTCGACGACGGCGGCGGTCGGCTCGCACCCCCAACCCGATCCGCCCCCCGTCGCGGAGCAGTCTCCGCCGCCGCCCTTCGTCCAACGCTCGTTCAGGCTCGGGATCCCGCGGATCTCGTGAAGCAGCGCGCGCGACGCTTCGCGGCCGGTGCCGCCCGGGCTGTTCGTCCCGGCGATGAAGTTGGCGACCTCGATGTCCGCGCCGCACAGCTTGGGAAAGACGAGGGGCTTTTGCATGTGGGATCCTCCGAAAGCCGAATCGAAATCAGCACTCGTTGAGATAGCGGTGAGGCCGCGGGACCTTCCGCCGGACAGGCTCGATCGACACCACGTCCAGGTCCTGCGGCAGATCGGCCAGATAATCGCGGCAGTTCCGCGGCGTCAGGTACGACGCGAGCGAGTCGAGCTCGTCCGCCGCCGCCGAGAGAACGTCCTCGAGGAGAATCCCCTCCTCGCCCGACTCGACCTCCCTGAGACACGCGATCTCCTTGGAGGCGAGCGCGATGTTGGCGATCCCCGCGCCGTTGATCAGGTCGCGCGCGCGCGCCGTTCTCCTCGACCCGTCGCGAAAGGCGAGCACGGCGAGATCGCTCTCCCCGTTCGGGGAGAAGATGCGGGCCAGCGCCGCGTCGATGATCCGCCGGCGGCTCTCCGCGGGATCGCCGCCGTTCCCCGCGTAGGGAATCCCGGGCTCGAGATGCTTCTCGAAGATCTCCCGCGCCGCGTCCCGGTTCGGCCGCGGGATGCGGATCGGCTTGTCGCCCATGCGTCCGGGACGGGTGAGCGCCGGATCGAGAAGGTCCGCGCGGTTCGTCGCGCCGACGACAACGATGTTCCCGCGCGATTCGAGGCCGTCGAGCTCGGTGAGAAACGCCGTGAGCACCCGGTCCCCGACATCGCGCGCGAACCCGCTCGACCGGCTCCCGCCGATCGCGTCGATCTCGTCGAAGAAGAGAACCACCGGACGGTCCGGGTCCTCCGCGCCCGCCTCCCGGGCGACCCGGAACACCTCGCGGTAGTTCGCCTCGCTCTGCGCGTACCACATCGAGTGAAGGCCCGCCGGCTTCACGTTCATGAAGAGCGAACGGCCGGACGGCGAGCTCGCGGCGAGCCAGTTGGCAAGCGCCTTGACGAGCAGCGTCTTCCCGTTGCCGGGAGGGCCCACGAGGAGAGCGGAGCCCCGGTGGCGCAGGGCGTACTTCAGGGCCTTTTCCCCGTGCTCCTTCCGGAAGGAGAGCATCCTCTTCAGCGTTTCGATCACCTCGTCGAGCCCGCCGACATCCTCGAAGGTCTCCGCCGGCGTCTCTTCGAGGAAGTAGCTCTCTCCCTTCGAGCGCTCGATCTTCTCGTGGGCGATCCAGAGCGCGCGATCGTAGCGCACGATGTCCCCCGTGCGAAGCTCCTCCGGGGCGAGCTTCGCGCTTCGATCGACGACGACCTCCTCGTCCCCGCGGCAGGAGAGAACCAACCTCCCGTTGCTCGCGAAACGGCTGAAGAGCGCGGTTTCGCCGGGCGGAAGTGTGCCGGGCCCGGGCCGTGCGAGGATCGCGTTCTGCTCGTTGCTGAGAAGAACCTCGTCCCCGATCTCGAGAGGCCCGATCTCTTCCTCGTTCGGGATCCCCACGACCCGGCGCGAGGACTGACAGCCGACGAGCGCCCGGCCCCGGTCATCGGAGACGTAGCGGAGAAAGACCGCTGGGTGGAGGGGAGGGGCGAGGACCTTCTCGAAGAACGCCTTCATCTGCGCCTGCGTCTCCTCAGCCCGCTGGAGCCCGCTCCGGAGGCGGGAGATCTCCCCGAGCAGCAGGCGATCGATTCGCTCCGTCCTCTCGCCGTCGGTTCCGTCCCCGCGGATGATCCGAAGGTGATGGGCCCTCTCCTCCATGCTCGGCCCGTCGTCGCCGGCCGCGAGAAGCGGCCGAAGGAGCACTCGCGCCTCGGCGGTTTCACGGATTCTGCGGCTCATGGTTCGGTCCTCGCCTTCTCACTCTTGCTGTTGCCGGGAACCGGCTCCGGGCGCGGGCGTTTGGTGATGTACACTCCCCGCTTCTCGATCACCCCCCGCCTCCACCCGTAGGAGGAGATCGTCGGCGGGGAATCGCCCGGAACGGTCACGACGATCGCCAGATGGAATCCTGCCGGGAAAACGGTCAGGTGAACGAGACGGTCCTGAGCGGAGAAGAAACCTTCCGGAGAGAGACGGACCTCGTGTTTCTCCTCGGCGCTTTCCCGGAGCCACGCCCCGATCGGATGGGAGTGATACCACCCGACCGGGATCTCACCGCGGTTTCTTCGCTCGATCGCCTGGTGGGCATCGGACCATGTCTCCGGCGTGAAGATCAGCTTGTCCCTTTCCGCCACGGTGTGCCGTGCCGGGATCTGCGCGGTCGCCTCGACGAAGGCCTCGGGCGCTTCGGAGTCCCGAACGAGACGCCCCGCGAGAATCCCGGCGGTCTCGACCCCTCCCTCCGCGGCCCGCCGGCATCGATCGACCGCCTCCCTGAGAACGCGCTCGGGAAGGAAGAAGGGGAAGTCTCCCTCCACCGGGTCTCCGGACGTGATCGCCCCCTCCATGAAAGTGGAGAGCCGCGCCTCCCGCGCCCGGAACGGGCGCCTCGACTCGACCGTCCGAAACTTCATGTGCGTAGTTGTTCCGTTCGGCGTCTGTCCGCCCGAGGGGAGCGCCTTTACGGCGTAGAGGAAGGGATCCCCTCCCTTCAGGAGGCCCTTATCGACGAGCCGGGCGGAGGCCTCCGCGGCCTGGTCGTAGAAGTACGTGATCGAGAACGCGCACGGCGAGTGATCGCCGTTCGACGCGACATCGATCACGAAACCCTCCACCAGAGGTTCCCCGGCGCGCGGGTCCCACGCCGGAAGGACGGAGATCCTCTCGTCCGCGGCGCCCGGGGGGAGCCGGCCGCTTCGCAGGGCGGAGAAGCGCGCCCACTCGATCGCCGGCTCCCAATCCGCGCGCATGCCGGTTTCGTCCAGCCTCGTGCCGTCCTCCCGGAAGAGGATCAGGCGGTACTCGTATTCGCTCATCGCTTCGTTTCCACTTCTCCCGGCGGACGACGGCCGGGGAAACGGGGCCGGTTCAGCAGCGGCCCGCCTCGATGTTCGGGAGCAGCGTGACGAGGTCTCCCGACTCGAGCGCCTCACCGACCGTCTCGGACGCGTGCAGGTGACGCCCCTCCCGTTCCAGCCGGGCGTGGTAGGCGAGAGGCCTTCCCGCCGTGTCGCTGGTCGGCATGCGCAGCTCCTCCATGAGACCCTGCACAAGCTCTCCGACGGTCGTCTCGATGCCGAGATCGGAGACGCTGAGCCGTTTCTGGCGGCTGACGTCCGTGGCCTCGATCGTGAGCGTGTTCTGTGTCGACATGATCATCCTCCTTGCTGTTCGGGACTCCGCGGCGACAGGGTGGACCCGCCGGCCCATCCCCGTGACTCCAAGTACGCCGAAGCGATTCGTTTCGATCGAAAGAGCGGAACCTCCTTTCCGCACGCGCGCGAGGCGACCGACAGCGCCTGGAGAGCGTGATCGATCTCGCACGCGGTGGGGGACCCGTGCATCCTCGTTTCGAAGAGAAGCGCGGAGCCGCCCCCTTCCTCTCTCTCCAGCGTGGGCCGGACGAGCCGGATCGAGGCGGACGCGGAGAGCAAGAAGAGCGCGGCCGCCTCCAGGGTCTCGCCGCCGCTCCCCTCGAGCCGCGCGATCCGGGCGGCCGGCCGGACGCCTCCGTCGGCGAGCCGCGTGATGATCGCCCTTCGGGGCCCGCGCGCTGTCTCCAGATCGACGGATAGGGTGCCGTCCGGCCGCCCCTCGGCTCTCCATCCGGCTTCTTCGACCGATTCGCGAATGGCGTCCCCGTCCCGATCCTCCGTCGGTCCGGTCCCGGACGGCGCGCGAGGATTCCGGTTCTCCCCGCCGTTCCCGGAGCGGACCCGATCGAGGACGTCCGCAAAAGATTCAAACCCGTGAAATGTATCCATCATCCATCTTTCGACGTCGACTCCGCGGTCCAACGGGATCTCCGCACGAAGCCGGAGCCCGCTCTCCTCGTCCGCAACGACCGCCTTTCCGGCGCCCGGGAGGAGCGGATGCGCCAGCAAAACGGATACGGGCTCGAGGCCCTGCCGCATCCCGGCCGGCGCGTCGAGGAGAAGCCACGAGCCGCGAAGCGTCGCGCTCCCGCCGGGGCTCCCCCCGTTCCGCAGGGTGAACCGCCAGCCGCGCCCGCCCGCCCTTTCGGCGCCGCCGGCGACCTCCGAGAGAATCGCGTCGAGCCTCTTCGCGTTCTTCTCCTGGTCCATCGTCCCTCTCCCGGACCCCGCCTACGCTCTCGGGCCGGCCGCTCCGCCGACCCGCTCGATGTTCAGCCTCGTCTTCCGGCGCTTCAGCGGCCGCCTGTCCACGGGGAAGCACTCCGGGTGGTTGCGGGCCCACTCGCACGCCTCGCGATTCAGGGCGTCGTCTTCCCGCGGCGTCAGCTTCTTCCCCGAAACCAGGTCGAAGATCTGGTAGAGGAGGTCGACGAGCGGGGTCCCGGGGTTGAGGCGCCCCACGCAGATCGCCGGAAAGACGATGTTCGGATGAAAAGCTTCAGGGGTGAGCCAGTGAAGCACCTCCATCACGTTGACCCTGCGAAGATAGTCGGGGGGGAACTGGATCCCCACCTGGAAGTGGTCCGCGACGACCACCTCGCCGTTTCGGTCCTTCGCGAGGCCCTTGCAGCGGAGGGTCGCGATGTACCGCCGCGGGGGGAGCGGCCCGATCGGATTGAGGTCGAGAAGGTCCGAGGAGGCGGCGAGCGACATCCCCTCCTCGTGCTGCGCGACGAGAAACGATTCGTAGATCCGGTCCTTCATGGCGTCTTCTCCTCGATCGTCCGGGACCGTGCGAGCCCGCGGTCTCCCGGTCTCCGCTCTCCGAGCGTCCGATGGCCAATCCTAACGGCCCGCGGCCCGCGGTTTTGGAAACGGGGCCGGTCACAGGTGCCCGGTGCGCGGAAGCGCCCGCCCCCCTTGAAGTTCGCGGCGGCGGAAAAGCGCGAGTCACACGCGGTCATCCGGCAATCACCTCGATGGGTCGTTCCGACCCGGGTTCCCCGACGCGGAGGATGTCCTGCCGGCGGATCCCGAACTCGCCGAGCGACCGCTGGAGAACCGGCTCGGGAATCTCGCCGATCGTAAGGCGGTCCGTGATGTCGAATCCCGCCCCGATCCGGGTTCCCCCACAGCGGGGGCAGGTTCGCTCCTCCGCGCGAATCGATCGTTCCAGCCTCCAAACCTCCGCCGCCTCGCCGCAGCCGGTGCAGGTGAGCCTCCGGACGAACCGGCTTCCAAGCACCTCGAGAGCGAGGCCGTTCGCTCCGCCCGCCGAGGAAGAGCCGGCAAGGACTTCCGAGAGGACCGTGCTTTCCGGGCGGCACGCCGCATCGCGGAGCGGCCAGGATGTGTGGTCCATGAGACAGCCCGGATTGCGCCGGATGCTCGAGAGGAAAAAGCGGCGGTGCCGCGCGTCGAGGAGAACCTCCGAGGCGGCGGCCGGCTGCTCGAGGGCGCCGTCGAGAACCTTCCGGCACTCCATCGCCTGAAGCGAGGCGGCGAGCGCACCAAGATGGGAGGGGGCGTTCGTCGAGAAACCGGTCTTCGGAACCGCGTCCCGGCTCGAGCACGGGTATCGCTGATCGACCAGCTCGTAGTCCCGAGGCCCCCAGCCGCACTCGAGGCACGGATTCTCCGGTCCGGGAAAGAAGACGCTGATCCGCGCGAGCTGGTTGTCTCCGTCGACCCCCGAGTCGATCCACGGCACGCCGAGCCGCCACGCGACCTCGTTCACGTACTGCCGGGCGGCGCGTGAGTCGAGACAGGCGAGCACGACGTCCGCTCGAAGAAAGCCGGCGGGGACCTCTTCCACCCGCAGCGGGAGGGCGGTCACGCGCAGGTTCGGATTGACGCGGCGCATCCGCCTCGCCTGGATGACCGCCTTCCTCTCCCCGATGTCGGGGAGGGCGATGTCCTGGCTGAAGAGGTTGGACGTCTCGTAGGAATCCCCGTCGATGAGAACCGCTTTCTCCAAGTCGCTCATTCGCGCGAGGTGGAGGACGAGATGGGAACCGATGTTCCCCCCCGCCCCGATCACGGCGACTCGCTTTCGAGGAGGCGCGGCGCTTTCCAATCCGTTTCGATTGGTCGAGTGTTCAGATCTCATCGGGACTCCACTCCGGCTCGTCGGTGAGAGCGGTGCTCCTCCCGCAGACCGCGCATCGATCGGTGTAGGTCCAGCACGGGTATCCGTCCTCGGGAAGGTGGTGGTGGAGAACGCCGCACCGGGGACAGCGGACATAGAGATCACCCTCCCGGATTCCCCGCAGGCAGCGGGGGCATCGGACGAAGCCGGACGCGTCCGGGTCCGAGCGGAACGTCTCCGGCCGGACCGCCCTCTCCGAGGAGAAGTAGTACGTCCCCGAGCCGCTCACGCGGATCTCGTCCCGGTCGTCGAGGAGACGAATGCCCGCAAGGAGCGGAAGACCGTTGACGAGAACTCCGGCGCGACGCGCGGAGAGAAGGAGCCAGACCTCTTCCCCGAGCCACGTCGCCGGACCGCCGGAGTCCCCGGAGGTCAGAACCGTCCCGCACGCGGTCAGCCCGCTCTCCCTCGGGATGTCCAGAGATCTCGGCGGGTTCGTCGAGAGCGTGTAGAAGCTCGTGGAAGGATCGAGCGGGAGAAGCGCCCAATCGCCCGATTCGTCCCTGACCCAAAGCCGTGCCACGTCTCCACCTCCTTCC
>JBDRFQ010000472.1:0-3966 GCA_043818685.1 Candidatus Eiseniibacteriota bacterium | reverse complement strand
CGAGTTCGTCACCGAGGTCGAGGTCCTCTGGGGGAGCGGGGCGGTCGGGAAGACCGTCCGAGAGGTGTTCACCGGAGGGGGGCCGCTCCTTCTCGCGCTCGTCCGCGGCGAGGAGATGATCTGGCCCCCGTTCGAGAACGTCGCCGTGTCTGAGGGGGATATTTTCATCCTTCAAGGAAACGTGAACGACATGGCGGCGATGGAGGGCAAGGAAGGGATGCGGATCCTCCCGGGCCTCGTCGACGGCCACCTTAGGTTCGAGCCGAAAACGATGTCCTTCGTGGAGCTCGTCGTCCGCCCCGATTCCCCGTGCGTCGGGTGCAGCGTGCGTGATCTCGGGCTTCGGAGGCGCGCGGACCTCGTTGCGATGGCGCTCATGCGGGGCGGCCGCCACATCCGGGCGCGAATCGCCGATCTGATTCTCCGGCCCGGCGACGTCCTTCTCGCGTTCGGCAGCGAGGAGGGGATTCGCGAGGTGAGCGAGGGACGGGATTTCCTCCTCATGGAGGGGATTCACGAGACCTTCATGAACCGCCGCCGCGCGCCGATCGCCGCGGGGATTCTCGCGCTCGTCATGGCGGCGCTCTCGTCCGGCTACGTTCCGATGGAGCTCGCCACGCTGGGCGGCGCGTTCCTCATGATTCTCACCGGCTGCATCACCACCGCGCAGGCGTACCGGTCCGTGAACTGGCCGATTCTCGTCCTGATCGCTGGAACGCTCGCCCTCGGCCGCGCGCTCGAGACGACCGGAACGGCGGGCCTCATCGCGGAACCGCTGGTCTGGGTCGGGGAACGCTGGGGAGAGTGGGCCGCGCTCTCCGCTCTCTGCCTCGCCGCGTCGATCCTCACCTCGATCCTCTCGAACAACGCCACCGCGGTCCTCCTCGTTCCGATCGCCCTCACGCTCGCCGCCTCGATCGGGGTCGATCCGCGTCCCATGCTCATCACGATCACGTTCGCCGCGTCGGCGGCGTTCGCGACACCGCTCGGCTATCAGACGAACCTGATCGTCTACGGCCCGGGCGGATACCGCTTCGGTGATTTCTTCAGGATCGGCGCTCCGCTCACGCTGATCCTCTGGGTGTTCGCCTCTTTCCTGATCCCGGTCTTCTGGCGGTTCTAGCCTTCAGAATTGTGATACCAGGCACCTCATTCACATCCAGCGAGAAGGGCCGGGATCTCCCGAGGGACCACTCCGACGAGGCGAGGCCCAGGAGGAAGTGGAACCAGATGCCCCGTTTCGGGCGGTGACCCAACCGAAGCAGCTTCCACGGCAGAAGGGAACGGGGAATCTGGTTCCTAACCACGGCGGGTGGCGGCCACAGGCGCCCGCGAAGGGCGCGGCCACCAAGTGCGTAGGCGCGACTGGCCGGTGCCCGAGCGGGCTGTGGCCGACAGGACCCGACGTCCGACAGCGGAGGAAGCGGACAGCCACCGGCAGGACCCGCCGTCCGATGACGCGGCCACGGCGGGTGACGGCGGCAGGTGTCCGCGAGGAGCGCAGCCGATTGGCGCGCTCGGGCGCCTGGTGAGTACCGAGCGGACAGCCGCCGGCAGGACCCGCCGTCCGATGACGCACTCCGAGCGGGCGGCCGAGCGGTGCAAGCGAGAAAGCGCGAGGCGCTTTCGCGGCGGATCCCGAGGGGGCCCCGCGGTCCGACGAGCCCTTACCAATACCGTTCGACGTGGATCGTGCCTTCGGGGTTCTTCCGGCGATGCCACTCGGAGAAGCCGCGCTCCTCGAGCTCCCTCACCGCTTCCTCCACCATCGCCGGATTCCCGCAGAGGAAGACGTGATGCCGGGACTGAGAGAGCGGCTCGCCGAACCGCTCCTCGAATGTGCCGTCGATGAGGATCCGGTTCACGCGCCCGACGAGACCTCCCCAAGGGTCCTCGTCGCTCGGCCGCGTGATGCTTGGGAGATAAAAGAAATTCGGGCAGCGTTTCCTGAGCGTCTCGAGCTCGTTCCGGTAGCCGAGATCCCAGCTCCGGCGGGCGCCGTGCACGACCGCCCAGCGCCGCGCCCCCCCGCATTCCTTCTCCATCCTCGTCCGGACCATGCTGATGTACGGCGCGAGACCGGTTCCCGTCGCGACGAGAACGATCCCCTGGTCCTCCGGCACCGAGTCGAGTGTGAAGAGCCCGAACGCCTTCCTCGAAACCCACAGGCGCGCCCCCTCCTCGAGCTTCAGGAGACGGGGCGTGAGCGCTCCGGACGTGACGAGGACGATGTAGAACTCGAGATGCTCCTCCGAGCTCCCGGAGGCGAGCGAGTAGGCCCTCTTGATCAGCCTGTCCGGCTCGGTCGGAGGGTCATCGGGCTCGCTCCCGAGAACTCGCGGCTCGCGCCCGAGGAGCCCGAGCACGGCGTACTGGCCCGCTTCGAACTCGTAGGGCGTTTCGTCCGGCGCGACGCGAAGAACGACGAGCCCCTGATTGAGGATCTCCTTCTTTTCCAGGCGCGCGTTGTACGGATCCATCAGACTCTCTTTTCCGACAGGCCCCGAGTGATCGCCTCCTTCAGCTTCTTCAAATCGAACGGCTTGTAGAGAACATCGACGACCCCTTCCCTCCTGGCGCGAATTCCGGTGTGCGAGGGATCGTATCCGTAGGCGGTGATCAGAATCACCGGGAGATCGGGGGCGATCTCTTTGAGGGCGGCCACCACCTCGTTCCCCGACTTCTTCGGCATCCGGATATCGCTGATCACGAGGTCGTACTGCTTCTCCATCACCTTCGAGACGACCTCTTCGCCGTCCTCCGCGTCCTCCACCGCGAAACCCTCTCCCTCGAGGATCTCGCGAAGAAACTTTCGCACATGAAGCTGATCGTCCGCGACGAGAACCGTCACCGTCCTCTTCCGGTCGAGCAGCTTCTGGAGGCTTCGCTCGACGTCGAGCATCGAGACGCCGTCCAGGTAGGGCTTCGTCTCGTACTCCTTCCCCTTCGCCATGAGCTGGAGCTTCTCGGTGATCTGCCCGATCCGAAGAGCTTCCTCCTGAATGACCCTGAGGCGGTATTTCTCCTTGTCCGCCTCCCTCTTGAGTCCCTTCTCCCGCAGAACCTCCATCACCTCCGGATTCTGGTAGAAGCGGCAGGAAAGCTCGCAGGCCGCGAGAATCGACTGGAGGAAGTTGTTGACCCGGTCGGAGAGCATCGCGCCCACCTCCCCGAGGGTCGCGATCTTCTCCGCCTTGATGAGCTCCTGCTCGAGCTTGCGGAGCGGACGGAGGTCCTTCGAGATGCCCGCGGTGCCGATCTCCTCCCCGCCGGCGTCGTACAGGATCGAAGCGGAGAGGGAGACCGGGATCTTCTCCCTCCACTTCGCGCGCAAGAGACACTCGTAGTTGGAGATTCGTCCGGACTCGTCGTCCGGGCGTTTCGCCTCGAGCGCGAAGCGGACTCGCCTCGCCTCCTCGAGCGAGGAGTAGATGAGAACGACGGAGCGCCCGATCACCTCGTCCAGGCGGTAGCCGAGGAGCCTGGAGGCGCCGCTGTTGAAGAGAGCGATCCGTCCGTCGGTGTCGGTCGTGATGATCGCGTCCGGCGAGCTCTCGATCAACGTTTCGAGATAGGCCCTCGTTCGCCGGAGCTCCGCGATCAGGACGCTCGTTTCGATGCAGACCGCCGCCTCGCGCGCGAACAGCTCGAGAACGCGGATCGATTCCGGCGTCGGGCGCCGCCCGTCGAAGGGATCGTCCACGGAGAGCGTGCCGATCACCTTCTTCTCCCGACCGTGGAGCGGCAGGAAGAGCATGTCGTCCGGATGCCAGTCGACGAACGACGAGATGTCGAGGCGGCTTTTGATCGCGCGCTCCAGAACCTCGCGGCCGACCTTGTCGTCGTGCGGGATGAAGTAGGAGCTGCCGAGGCGGTAGCGCTCGTCGAGGAGTCGCCGCCTCTCTTCCGGAGCCAGAGGGGGACGCGCGCGCATCCGCTGGACGTCCTCCGGATCGAGCCCCGCCG
>JBDRFQ010000471.1:0-4864 GCA_043818685.1 Candidatus Eiseniibacteriota bacterium | reverse complement strand
TTCCTGGCGATGAGCTCGGCGCGCGCTTCCTCGTCGCCGCTCCGTACGCGCCACGCAACGCGTGTTTCCTCGTCCTTCTTGAGCAGAGGGAAGCGGCGAATGTCGCGGAGGTAGATGCCGACCGAATCGCGGGATGCGGTGCCGTTGGACCCCTTCTCCAACCTCTTCTCCTCGGTCGCCTCATCGAACATGGTGTCCCCCCCGTTTCCGTCGTCCTCGGCCACCTGGTCGGACCCGCGACCGTTCACGACCCAAATCATCCAGCCATACTCCTCGGACCCGAAGTCGAGAGTGGGTTCGTCCTCCCAGAGATCTCTCAACTCGGGAACCCAGTCCTGCCGGCTGACCGATGCTCCTGGCATAGGGGACTCCAGGTTCTGGTCAATCTGTGGAAGCCTAAGCAAAAGCTGCCGGTTCCTACTCGAATCAATAGGCACTTTCCGTGCCACAGGTGAGAAGCGCGGATACGTCTTGGTGGAACCCCAACAATGCGAGCAGATTCCGGCAAACACATGATGTCGTGTCTACGAACGAGGGGAGGGAATCGGAGGACTCGATCTGTGTACCGAGTTCACAGTCAATGGCGGGCGGGAGTTAATCGGCGCGCATACAATAAGTTGCCTGTAAACGTCCTTCACATACGCTATGCATACCCAGGTTCCACTTTGAAGGCACGAGGTCCCGAATCAGATCTCCTCGAGGGCCTCGGAGGGGAGCCAGCCCTTCAGGTCGGGCGTCACGGAGACGAGGATCCACCCATCCGCCTCCCGATCGATGCGGAGAACGGTCCCCTGATGGAGCCCGAACTCCTCCGTGAACGCCGTTCCGGGACCGCTTCGGACCGGGATCTCCCCGGGGAGAACGGCGCCTCTCCGGAGATAGACCTGCTCCTGGAGCGCTCTCCCGAGGAAGAGAAGGAGGAAGGCGAAGAGGAGCGTAACGGCCTGAAGGGGGGTTCGAGTCTTCAGACGGAGGGAGGGCCGGAGGAGAAAGACCCCGCCGATGAGGAGAAGGGCTCCGTATCCGATCTCGGCGAGCACGAGCCACTCGCGCCAGGTGAGGAAAGCGGCGACGCCCCCGAACAGCTGGAGGAGCGGGAACTGCGCCGGGACCATCGCGCGGTCCAGTGTGCGCTCTCTCAGGAATTCGAGGTTGGCGCGGAGGTCGGGGTCGCGGGGGAGGAAGCGCCGCGCCCTCTCGTAGTTGGCCATTGCGCGGCCGATGTCTCCGATACGATAGTACGCGTTTCCCAGGTTGTAGCAGAGGGGGCCGCCGGCGAGCCCGCGAGAGCGAACCTCTTCGTAGAGGGCCGCGGCCTCCGCGAAGCTCCCCTCGCGGTACGCCTCGTTCCCCGCAAGAAGGAGGCTGTCGGCGCTCTCCGCCGCGCGGGCGAACGCGCCCGCGGCTGCGAGCGCGCAGAAAGCGATCGACACCGCCGCGCGCCTCATCTCTTTCTCCCCGAGAGGCGCTTCCCGAAGAGACGAAGGAGCTCCTCCGCCTCGGCGAGGAGCCGGCGGCGCTCCCCGGCCTCCTCTGGATCCGCCGAGAAGCGCGCGCGATCGGACGCGTCGAGGAGCTTGGAGAGACGCTCGCGCAGATCGGGCGGGAATCCCCGCCTCTCGAGCTCCCGGTCGATCTCCCTGCGCGTCATTCCGGCCGCCGCGATGTTCCCCTTGTCCGCGAGGAACCCGACGACGCCGCGCGAGAGCGATGCGGCGAACTCGCGCGAGTCTTCGTCGGCGAGCCTCCGGCGGGCCTCCGAGAGAAGCCTTCGGGCCGCCCGGTCCGCGCGCCGGGCGCGCGCCCAGACCGGATCTCGCTCGTACCTTTCCCTCCTCTTCCGGGCGATGAAGAGCGCCCCGAGGAGGACGAGGGGAACCAGGTTTCCCGCGGCGAGCGCGCGGATCGGAGGCGCCGCGGTCGCCGTCGTCCAGCGGGGATCATCCGGCTCCTTCAGGTAGCGGATGTCCTCCTCCACCCTCGCGATCTCCCTCTGCTCCCACTCCTCCTCGGGAGGCGGCCCCTCGACCCGAATCGGAAAGGGCCCGGCGGTGCGGGTGACGTACGTTTCTCGTTGAGGATCGAAGTATGAGAAGGAGACCGGAGCCACCTCGTAGTCTCCGCCGTAGCGGGGGACGAGCACGCGCGTGTACGTCTTCCTTCCGCGCACGCGGTACCCTTCCTTCGAGGTTTCTGTCGAGCTCCCCGAGTCGTATACCTTGAAGCTGTCGGGAACGCGCGACTCGGGAAGCGTCGCCGCCTGGATGTTCCCCTCCCCCTCCACGGTCAGCGTGAGGGTCACCGGCTCGTTCGCCCCGGTCTCGTTCTTGTCGACCATCGCTTGAAGGGTGAATGATCCGACCGCGCCGCCGAAGTCCGGCGGCCGTCCCTTTTCCGGCAGGGGGTTCACCCGGACGACGAGCGAGTCGGTCTCGAGCGTCTCCCGGACCGGGCGCCTTCTCCCCATGCCCCCCCGAAGGAGGTCGAAGGGGTCGCTGGAGAAGAACACGTCCTCTTCGTACGCGAGCCTCGCCGGACCCACGACGAGCCGTCCGGCGCGGGTCGGGAAGAGCGCCGTCTTCACCTCGGTGACCAGGAAGCGGTGCCCGTCGACCTCCGCGTAGAAGCGCTGCTGCGGCGGGAGGTCTTCCTTCCAGAATCCCTCCGTGGAGGGGGGCTCGTACTGCGGGTCCCCGGCGAAGCGGATGCGCGTGTAAAGCCGGAAGGTGAGCGTGACCGGTTCGCCGACGTACACCTCCCTCTTGTCGAGAGAGGTCCGGAGAAAGACGTCCCTCTTCTCGCCTCTGCCCCGCTCCGGTCGGGGCTCGGGCCGGGGGCGGGGCTCCGGGACCGGGACCGAGGCCTCGACCACGCGGATCGGGATCGCAGCAGCGGTCGCCTCCTCTCCTCCCTGGGTCGCCCGGAACGGCCCGACCGCGAACTCCCCCTTCTCGCTCGGAAAGAAGAGGTAGGTGTAGGTGAGGGACGAGGAGACCTGCCCGTTGACGATCGAGATGCTCTGCGAGGTCCCCGACGAGTAGACGCGGAAGCCGGCCGTGGAGCCGAGGTCGATGCTCGCCTCCCCCTGCCCGCCGCGGACCGAGAGGGTGACCGTGACCCGGCCGTCGAGATCGACCTCCGTCCGGTCCGCCCGGGCGTCCAGCTCCATCGCCGCCGCCGGCCCCATGAGAAGGAGGAACGCCAAGAACGGAGCCCAGACGTGAAGGGGAAGCGCCTCTCTCATCCTACCAGTCCTTGGCCGAGGCCTTCCGCTTGGTGCGGCGGCGCTCGATGCTCTCGCGGCGGAGGTTCTCCTCTTCCTCGGCGAGCGCATCGAGGATCCTCTCCGCCTCCTCCCGCGACATCTCGCCCGGGGAGGGGGGCGTCTCGCCTTGCTCCGGCTCGTCCGGCGGGGGCGGCTCTTCGTTTTCACGCGAAGGGTTCGGCTGCTTCTCTTCCTCGGGCGGGGACTCCCGATCCTCTTCTTGCTCGGAGCGCTCCTGCTTCTCCCGATTCTCCCGCCGGTCCTGATCGTCCTCCCCGGACTGCTGCTGCTGTTGGCTCTCCATCTCCTCGAGCTTCTTCTGGACGAGCTCGAGGTTGTGCTTCGCGTCCTCGTCTCTCGGGTCGCGCCGGAGGGCCTGCTTGTAGAGTTCCGCCGCCTCGGCGAGCCTCCCCGTCCGGAAGAGAGCGTTCCCCGCGCCGTAGAGAGAGGCGGCCGCCGTCTCAGGGGCCTCCCTCGAGCCGTGGTAGGCGGCGAGCGCCTCGTCGAAGCGCCCCGTCTGGTAGAGAGCGGCGCCGACGTTGAACGAGAGAAGCGGTCGCTCCGGCGCCTCGCGCTCCGCGCGGAGGAACGAGGCGAGCGCCTCCTCGAAACGCCTCTCCTCGTACGCCTTCACCCCCCGAGCCGTTTCTTCGCGGACCGGGTCGCCCCAGCCGACGAGGAGAAGGGCGGCGAGTGGAAGGACGGCCTTCGTTCTATTCCACTGTTTCACGCCGAATCCCCTTGCGCGCGGCGCCGCTCGTGCCGAGAAGAAACTCGATGACGAGAAGCAGTGTAGCAGGGAGAAGGAACCAGACATAGCGCTCCTCGCGGATCACGAGAACTCTCGACTCGAACTCGGTCTTCTCCATTCCCGAGAGCGCGCCGAGAATGCGGTCGAGCGCGTTCGGCTCCTCCGCGAGAACGTAGTAGCGGCCTCCGGTCTTCTCCGCGACATCCCCGAGGAGGGCGTCGTCGCGGCGGGTCACGACGAACTCTCCCTTCTCGTCGCGCTTGAAGAGGGTCCCTTCGCCCTCGGGGACGGGGATGAGCTCTCCCTGCGTCCGGCCGAGGCCGACGGGGAAGACGCGCACGCCGGCATCCGCGGCGTCTTCGGCCGCGGCAAGGACGTCCCCCTCGTGGTCCTCGCCGTCGGTGAGGAGGATCACCGCCTTCGAGCCGGCGGCGCTCGTCTCGAGCATGTGGACCGAGCGGCGGAGGGCCTTCGCGATCGCCGTGCCGCCCGTCGAGACGGTCCACCCGTCGATCCCGCCGAGGAAGATGCGGACCGCGCCGTAGTCCACCGTCGGCGGGCAGGTCGGCACCGACGTGCCGGCGAAGGTGACGATCCCGACGCGGTCTCCTCGGAGACGACCGAGCATGCCCGCTACCTCCCCCTTCGCCCGCTCCAAACGGTTCGGGGGCTGGTCCTCGGCGAGCATGCTGAGCGACGTGTCGATCGCGAAGATGATGTCGATCCCCTCGCGCCTCACCGGCACCTGCCTCTCTCCGTACTGCGGATGGGAGAGGGAGAGGACCACCCCCGAGAGGGCGACCAGGAAGAGCCGCTCCTTCCGCCGCCTCTTCGCCTCGTCCGCGTTC
>JBDRFQ010000470.1:0-2374 GCA_043818685.1 Candidatus Eiseniibacteriota bacterium | reverse complement strand
GAGAAGATGTTCGTGGACTACGCGGGGAAGAAGCCGCACACGGTGGACCCCGAGACGGGGGAAGTGATCGAGCGGGAACTGTTCGTGGCGGTTCTCGGCGCCTCCAACCACACCTTCGCCGAGGCGACGCGGAGCCAAGGGGGCGAGGACTGGATCGCCAGTCACGAGCGGGCCGCCGGCTACTTCGGGGGGGTGACGGGGGCCTGGGTGTGCGATCAGCTGAAGAGCGGGGTGGTGGTTCCCTGTCGCTACGAGCCGGGCGTACAGAGAACGTACGAAGAGCTCGCCGAGCACTACGGCACGGCGATCGTGCCGGCGCGTCCCCGCTCGCCGAAAGACAAGGCGAAGGTGGAGGCGGCGGTCCAGATGGCCGAGCGCTGGATCCTGGCGCGGCTTCGGAACGAGACCTTCTTCTCGCTTGCCGCCCTGAACGAGCGGATCGCCGAGCTTCTCGAGGAGCTGAACGACCGGGAGATGCGCGTCTACGGCGCGAGCCGCCGGGAGCTCTACGAGAGGCTCGACCGCCCGGCGCTCCGGCCCTTGCCGGCGAAGCCCTTCGCCTACGGGACGTGGAAGAGGGCCAAGGTCAACATCGACTATCACGTGGAGGCCCAGCATCACTACTACTCGGTGCCGCATCCCCTCGTGGGGGAAGAGGTCGAGGTGCGCCTGAGCGCGAGGGTCGTGGAGATCTTCCTTCGGGGGAAGCGGATCACCTCGCACGCCCGGAGCTTCGTCCGCGGCGGCCACACGACCAAGCCGGAGCACATGCCGAATTCGCACCGGAAGCACCTCGGGTGGTCCCCGTCGCGGTTCGTTCGGTGGGGGAAGAAGATCGGTCCCGAGACGGCGAAGCTCGTGGAGGCGATCTTGGCTGATCGTCCCCATCCCGAGCAGGGCTATCGCTCGTGCCTCGGGATCCTCCGGCTCGGGAACCGCTACGGAGCGGAGAGGCTCGAGGCGGCGTGTGCGCGAGCGTTCGCCGCCGGCGCCCGTTCCTACCGGCACGTCGACTCGATCTTGAAGCATGGTCTCGACCGGCTGCCTCTCGAGGCCGGCTCCGAGCCGCGCGAGAGCCCGCCGCATGAGAACGTGCGGGGAGCGGACTACTACCACTGAGAAGGACGCGGGAGGCGATCCCGCGGAAAGGAGGGACGATGCTCATCGAACCGACGCTCGAGAAGCTCCGGGCCATGAAGCTCTCCACCATGGCCGAGGAGCTCGTCGAGCAGCAGCAGAAACCGGACCGGGGAGAACTCGGCTTCGAGGAACGCCTGGGGCTCCTGGTCGACGCCGAGTTCCTCGCCCGGGAGAACCGGCGCCGGGATCGGCTCCTCCGGGAAGCTCAGCTCAAGCAGAGCGGGGCCTCTCCCGAGGACGTCGACTACGCGGCTCCCCGGGGGCTCGACAAGGCTCTGATGCGCCGCCTCGCCACCGGCACCTGGATCCACGAGCACCACAACGTCGTGATCACCGGAGCGACCGGCACCGGAAAAACGTACATCGCCTGCGCGCTCGGCCAGCAAGCGTGCCGAAGGGGATACCGCGTGCTCTACCGAAGAGCCTCCCGGCTCTTCCAAGAGCTCCTCCTCGCCCGCGCCGACGGAACCTACCCGAGGATGCTCGCCAAGCTCGCGCGCCGGGACCTCCTCATCATCGACGACTGGGCGCTCACTCCCGTACGCGAGCAGGAACGACACGATCTCCTCGAGATCCTCGAGGACCGGACCGAGAACCACTCCACCCTCCTCACCAGCCAGCTCCCCCCCGGGAAATGGCACGAACAAATTGGCGATCCCACCCTCGCGGATGCTATCCTCGACCGCATCCTGCACCGGGCGTACAAGATCCCCCTCCAGGGACCCTCTATGAGAAAGGAGAACGAAAGCCAGAAGGACAAATAGACGACGCCGAAACCGCGTCGCTACGCTCCGACCTCGGACCAAGAGCGCACGCGTTCAAATTGCCCGGAATACCTGTTCAGATTCGGCGGAATAGGCACCCTGCAGGGCACGGAGGCGAGGATCGCATCTCCACGTACTCAATGAGTGTCAAAGTCGTTGTAGGGCGTGTGGAGGGCGACTGCCACATACATCTCTAGGAGTGCCTGTCTCATGGGATCCGCTTCCCCGACAAAACGGACGTCCATGAGCCGCACACGATTCTTAGCCCGAAGAAAGGCCTCGCGAAATACCGGATCTCGTTCCAAACTTGTCCTTGACCCCTCAGTCTTGTAAGATGCCTTGGTGCGTTGCATCGAAACACGAGCCAGCCTGAAGGCAAAGGGGGCGCTGTTGTGGCCAGAACTCGGTCTTCCGTGCTCGTTAATGCGGGCTCTTATCCGATTCGATCTGCCTACATAAAGATTGCGATT
>JBDRFQ010000469.1:0-14076 GCA_043818685.1 Candidatus Eiseniibacteriota bacterium | reverse complement strand
TTCCGACGCCGCGCGTAGAAGGCGATCAAGAGCCCGATGAGGAGGAACGCCGGGGCGAGCACCCACGGGTTCGCGAAGCGGAGGATCACGGCGCCTCCTCCTCGACCAGGGTCCCCTTCTCCCGGGTCTTCTCGACGAACTCCCTCGCCCCGCGGAGCGCCTCTTCCGCCTCGGCGCGCGGCGGCTCGTCTCCGCGGAACTTGACGAGATCGCACCGGAGGAGGAGCTCCCGGAGGAGGCCGGCCGCCCCCGAATCGAGCTTCTCCTTCCGGATTTCGCGGAGGATCTCCCGCGTGGTCCTCTCCGGCGCCGGGAGGGCGTAGCGGCGGTCGATGTAGTCGCGAACGACGGCGGAGAGCCGGAAGTAGAACGCGCGCGGAACGCCGTTTGGCCCGGCGTGCTCGCCCTCCAGCCGGGCGAGGCTCTCGATCGCGATCACGTGGGCCGGGCGGAGGTCGGCCGGGCGGAGGACGGGCGCGGGCGCCTTCTTTCTTCTCCGGCGGCGGAGGAGGAAGATCCCCGCCGCGGCGAGGAGAAGGAGAAGCGCGGGAAGAAGAAGGCCGAGCCAGTCGCGGCCGAGCGAGATCGGCTTCTTGACGTCTCGGATGTCGCCCGACGGATCGACGCCCACCGAGAGGACCGTCACCGGAATCGGGGCGCTTCCCACACCTCCCGCTTCCGATCGAAGCGAGGGGATCTCCATCCCGCCGGTCAGGAAAGCGGTGATCCGTAGAACGCGCGTCCCGCTCCGCACCCCCTCTCGGGTTTCCTCGTGAACGGGCGATATCTCGAGGATCTCGAAGGGCCCGATCCGGTCCCCGTCGATCGCGGGGAGCTCCGCCTCCTCGCCCGTTGGCGCCTCGAGACGGATCGTCAGCGTGATCGGGTCGCCCACGGTGATCGTGTCCCGGTCGATCGACGCGGTCACGATCGTCTCCGCCGCGGCGAGCGCGGGGAGAAGGAGGAGAAGGGAAAGAAGGAGAGGGGGGCTCGTCCTCCTCATCGCCGGAGCCTCCTCTCCCTCTCGCGGAAGAACCGGACGAGGGGGTCGATGTAGTTCCCATCGGTGCCGACCGGGACGAGGTCGACCCCGTTCCTTCGAAAGAGCGCGCGGAGCCTTCCGTCGCTCTCCCTCCGCTCGGCGTCATAGCCATCGACGAACCCGCGGTCGACGAGAAGGGAAACGGTCTCTCCCGTCTCGAGGTCCTCGAAGTCCGCGCTTCCGAGCGGCGCGAACCCCCCGCCGGTCGCGGCGTTCGCCGGCCCGACTGGCCCGGTCTTTCTCGCGACGGCGAGCCGCCCGCCCTTCTCGAGCCCTTCGAGGTCCGCTCCGCCGGGCGGCCTCATTCCCCGCGCGGCGCCGGCCTCCCTCGGCCCGCCCGGTCCTCTCTCCCTCGCGTCGGCGACGCGGATCGCGATCACGTCGTGGCGCCGGTTCGTGACGCGGAGCAGCTTCTCGGGAGGGTTCCGGAGGAAATCGGAGACGAGGAAGACGACGGACCGGCGCCGCTGAACCCGGTTCAGGTGCTCGAGGGGAGGAACCAGGTCCGTCCCGCTCCCCCCGGCGTGCGGATAGACGAGCTCGCGGATCACCCGAAGGACGTGCCTCTTCCCCTTCCTCGGGGCGATGTACTTCTCCACGCGGTCGGAGAAGAGGATCAGCCCGACATTGTCGTTGTTCTGGATCGCCGAGAAGGCGATCAGCGAGCAGATCTTGGCGGCGATGCGCGACTTCGGCTCCCGCCTCGTGCCGAACTCCATCGAGGCGCTCCGGTCGGCGAGGAGCATGACGACGAGCTCCCGCTCCTCGACGAACTCCTTCACGAAGGGACGGTTCATGCGCGCGGTGACGTTCCAGTCGATCGCGCGCACGTCGTCCCCGTCCTGGTACTCGCGCACCTGATCGAACTCCATCCCGCGCCCCTTGAACACCGAGTGGTACTCGCCCGAGAAGAGGCTCTCCACGAGGGAGCGGGTGGTGATCTCGATTCTGCGGATCTCTCCGATCAGCTCTTTCGTCAGCATGTCGAATGCGGCCCGCCCTACGGGACTTCGAGGTGATCGAGAATCTTCCGGATGATTTCCTCGCTCGTCACCTCTTCCGCTTCTGCCTCGTAGGTGACGATGATCCGGTGCCGGAGGACGTCCGGACAGATCTCCTTGACGTCGTCGGCGGTCACGTAGTCGCGCCCGTCGAGAAAGGCGAGGGCGCGGGAGCCGGTGTTGAGGTAGAGCGTCGCGCGCGGGGAGGCCCCGTAGGCGATGAGGTCCTTGAGGTCGAGCCCGCACGCCGACGGGTCCCTGGTCGCGTGAACGATGTCGACCATGTAGTCCTTGAGGTTCTCGTCGATCCGGATCGAACGAAACGTCTCGCGTGCCCGGCGGATCGAGTCGAGATCGGCGACCGGGCGGATATCGATCGAGTCGACGCCCGCCCATCGATCCATGATCCGGCGCTCCTCCTCCCGGCTCGGGTAGGTGATCCGGAGCTTCAGCATGAAGCGGTCGACCTGCGCCTCCGGGAGCGGATAGGTCCCTTCCTGCTCGATCGGGTTCTGGGTGGCGAGGACGAGGAACGGGTCCTCGAGGGGATGGGTCCGGCTCCCGATCGTCACCTGCCTCTCCTGCATCGCCTCGAGAAGGGCGCTCTGGACCTTGGCGGGGGCCCGGTTGATCTCGTCGGCGAGGAGGAAATGGGTGAAGATCGGTCCTTTCCGGGTGAAGAAGTCGGTCGTCTTCGGATCGTACACCATCGTTCCGATGAGATCGGCGGGGAGGAGGTCCGGCGTGAACTGGATTCGGTGGAAATCGGCGCTCACGCCTCGCGCGAGCGTGTTGACCGCGAGGGTCTTCGCGAGCCCCGGCACCCCCTCGATGAGGACGTGCCCTCCGGCGAGGAGCCCGACGAGAAGGCGCTCCACCATGTACTCCTGGCCGACGATCGCGCGGCCGACCTCGTCCGCGAGACTCCGGAAGGTCCTCCCCTCCTCGCGAATCTTGTTTGGGCTGCCGTCTTGAACCATGCTTCCGCTCTTCTCCTTCTTCTTGTTGGGTCCTGAATCGCGATTCCGGATTCCGCCCTCGTCCGAGGCGCCTCCAAGGAGTTCCTACACCGGCCCCGCCGGGAGGGTTCCCGCCGGGAAACCGGCGGAGCGGGGATCCGGAATCCCGCGCGCCGGGGAACCGGAGCCGGACGCGCCGCCCCGGGAACGGCACGGCGGGAACGCGTTTCCTATCTGAGCACCACGAGCCTGCGGGTCGCGGTGAAGGGGCCCGCCTCGAAGCGGAGGAAGTAGACGCCGGACCGGACGCGGCGCCCGCCCGCGTCCTTCCCGTCCCAATCGACGGCGAGGCGCTCCCCTGCGCGCATCGGTCCGTTCCAAACCTCGCGGAGAAGTCGTCCCGCGACGTCGTAGATCCGGATACGCACGTCCTCCCGCGCCGGGAGATCGAAGAAGACGCGGTAGCTCTCTCCCCCGCCGCTGATGAAGGGGTTCGTGGGCCCCTCTTCCTCCTCGCTCCCGTAGTGAAGCGCGTAGGTCACCGAGTAGAGGCCGGCCGAGAAGGAGCCCTGGGCCGGAAGGACCGCGCAGTTGCCGTTCACGTCGCACGCGTGGATCCGGTATTGGATCGACGCGTCCTCCGCGCCCGCGCTCGGAAAGGTCCCGGCGAACGTCGAGTCGTCCCTCCGCGCGAGCGGGAAGGTCGGGTTCACCAGAGGCCCCGCCTTCGCGTCGAGCGAGAGGACCCGGTAGTCCACGTAGACCGAGTCCTCCTCGATCGGCGCGACGTCCGTGACGATCGCGACGACCTCCGCCGGCCACTCCTGGAACGGGTAGCGGCCGATCTCCGCGTGGGCGATCCGCGGGGGGGTCGCGTCGCCGATCTCGTAGTAGGACGCCGGCGCCCCCCTCGGAACCGTATAGGTCGTATCGTTTCGTGTGAAAAGGAAGTGGTATCGGGTCGGCTCGAGCGCGTACGCGGTGGGGAGCACGCAGGAGTAGTCGTTTCCTCCCTCCGAGAGGATCGGGACGGTGTCGCTGAACGCCTCCCCCCCCCCGTAGACCGCCCGCGGCGGATCGAATCCCGGATAGAGGGAGAGGCGGAGATCGACCGCGTGCCCGTCGATCCCGTTCCACGCGACGTCCTCGGACGGCTCGTGGCGGACGACGGGGAGAAGCGCCGCCTGGTAGGCGTTCACGATCCCCCACCCGAGCGACGTGTCCGGATCGTCCTTCTGGCTCGCCGTGCTCTTCAGCGCGTCCGCGAGGAGGGCGGGGGTCAGGAGCGGATGGATCTCGAGAAGGAGGGCGCACGCACCGGCGATGAGGGGCGCCGAGTAGGAGGTTCCCGAGAGCGACTCGCCGTAGATGTCGATCGGGGCGCTCTCGCGCGGATCAACGACGCCGGCGACCCCGCTCCCGAGCGCCGCGAGGTCCGGCTTGATCCTCCCGTCCGCCGTCGGCCCGTACGAGGAGAAGCCCACCCGGTCGCCGTTGATGTTGACCGCCGCCGCGGCGATCACCCCGGGGGCGTCGGCGGGGGCGATGATGTAGTGCCAGAGCGCGCTCCCCTCGTTCCCCGCGGAGTTCACGACCACCATCCCGCGCTCGACGGCCGCCTCGGCGGCGATCGAGATCGGCGCGGTGGCCCCGTCCATGTCTTCGTAGTCGTACCAGTCGATGTACCCGACCGAGCTGCTCGCGAGATCGACCCCGAGGCTCTCCCCCCACTCGAGAGCCGCGATCCAGTTGTCCTCTTCCGCGGGGACCTCGTTCCAGGTGTCCTCCGTTCGCGCGAGGTAGTACGTCGCGTCGCGCGCCGGCCCCACGATCCAGCCGGGATCGTACCCTCCGATGACGGAAAGCGTCTGCGTCCCGTGATCCTCGATGAAGAGACCGTCCACGAAATCGTCGCCGTCCACGAAGTCCCGCCTCCGCTCGATCATTATCGTCGAGAAGCAGGGCGCCGCGGTGTAAAAGCCCGAGTCGAGCATGAGGATGTGCACCCCCTCGCCCGAGTAGCCCGCCTCGAGAAGCGGGGTCGTCTTGATCTGTGCGAGCTGGATGTCGGAGAGGCCGTAGTCGAGGCTCGGCGGGAGCGACCGTTTCTTCGGCGTCTCGGCGGGCGGCGGCGGGGGCGCGGAGACGCGCGCCACCTCCTGGATCCGGACGACGAACGGAAGGCGCGCGATCCGCTCGATCGCATTCCGGTCGGCGCGCACGCTCACCGCGTTCAGCCACCTCGACCGGTGGCGGACGGCCGCGCCCGCCTCCCTCACCGCCCGTACGTACCCGGGAGCGACCGGGGCGTCCTCCTCGCGCAGAACGTGCCCGACCTTGGCGCGGCGCGCGCGGGCCCGCGCGGTCGCCTCGGAGGGAGTGCCCCCCTCCTTTCCGTCGAAGAAGACCCATGCGGAAACGGGGCGGGTTTCCTTTGCCATCCTTTGGGCGAGGCGCGGATGGATCTTCCCCGGCAGCGGCTCGATCCGGCTCGCCGCGGCCGCCGCGGAGGCCGCCAGAACAAGAACGAGAGAGGCGAAGAAGAGAAAACGGACTCGGTGAAGAGCGGACACGCTCGTTTCTCCTTCCACGGGGAGTTCGTCGAACCGGGCCGAGCCCGGTTCATCTCATTCTAATCGTCTCCTCGATCCGGGGGAAGGTTCTCTGTCGCGACGATGAGCCGGCTCACCCGGAGGGAGCGCGCGAGGTCCATCACGTGAACGACCTTGCCGTATGGAACCCCGCGATCCGCCCGCAGGACGAGATCGCGCGACGAGGCCGCGCCGAGCGCCGAGGCGAGGCGCTCGGCGATCTCCCCTTCGCCGACGATCCTCCCCTCGATCCGAACCGCGCCTCCCGAGTCGATCTGCACCTCCACTCCGGAGGAGCGCGTCGCCTCCCCCGTCCGCGCCTCGGGGAGGTCGAGAGGGATCCCCGGGAGGTCTCGGAACGTCGAGGAGACCATGAAGAAGATGAGGAGAAGGAAGAGCGCGTCGATGAGCGAGGTGACGTTGACCAGCGGGGCGCGTTTCCTCTCGCTGCCGAAGCCGAGGCCCCTCCCGTTCATGGGAGGCTCCCGCCCCCCTCGCCGTCCATCCGGCGGAGCTTCCGGAGAAGGGTCGAGGCGAGGTGCTCCATGTCGGAGACGATCTCTGCCGCGCGGCTCGAGAAGAAGTGGTACGCGGCCAGCGCGGGGATCGCGATGGAGAGGCCGACCGCGGTCGTGATGAGCGCCTCGGAGATCCCGCCGGAGAGCGCGTTCGCGTTCCCCACGCCGATGAGGGCGATGACGCGGAAGACGCGGATCATCCCGGTGACCGTACCGAGAAGGCCGAGGAGGGGCGCGACGCCGGCGATCGCCTCCAGCGCCGTAATCCCCCTCTCGATCTCCTTCGCCTCGCGCCTCCCCGTGTCGCCGAGAAGCTCGCGCACCTCGTCCGGCGGCAGGCTCCGGTTCTCGAGCCCCGCACGGATCACGTTGGCGAGGCTCCCCGGGTTCCGGTCGAGGATCTTCAGCGCGAGGGCGATGTCGCCCGGGCGTTCGATCGTCTCGACGAGCTGGGCGACCTCCGGAACGAGAATGCGGGAGCGCCTCAGGTTCAGGAGGCGTTCGATGATCACCGCGACCGCCAGGACCGAGCAGATCCCGAGCGGGATCATCAAGGGGCCGCCCGCGACGAGAAACGCGATGAAGCCCTTCATGCGGTCACCTGTAGTAGAACGTGCATGTGATCACCCATTTCTCCTCGGGGAAGCCCTTCGGCAGGGGCGGGAAGGGGGCCGCGAAACGGACCGCGTTGAGGGCCGCGGTGTCGAGCGACGGATGGTCCGCGACCCGAAGCGTTTCAATCCCTGCGAGCGTGCCGTCCCGCTCGATCGTGAAGCGGGCGACCGTCTCACCCCGGTAGGGAAGCCCGCCGCGAAACGCGATCGGAGGATACCACTTCTCCTCGATGCGCGTCTTGAGGGCGAGCAGATACGGCGCGAACTCGAAGTCGACCGTGTGGAAGGAGAGATCGCCGGGGATCTCGGCCGAGCCCTCCTGTTCTCGAGCTTCCTCTCCTCGAGGGAGCGCGCCACACTCCGCCGGATCTCGGAGGGGGAGATCGCCAGCGGTCTCTCCCCAACTTCCTCCTCCTGGGCCGTGGGCGGCGCTTCCTCCGCGCCCCTGGGCGCGGCCGGCTCCGCGGCGGACGCCTCTTCCCGCGCACTCTCGAGCAGCGGTGATTCTCCCGAGGACCGGGGCAGCTCGCTCTCCGCCTCCGCGGCGAGATCGGAGACCTCCGATCGCGCGAGGCTCTTCTTCGTCGAGACAAAGCGACTGGGCGGGACGCTCTCCGCCTCCGGACCGGGGGCGGGCTCCACCAGCTCGAAGACGATCGGATCGAGAGCGGGGACAGGCTTCTCGATCTCCACCGCGCCCAGCCAGTCGCGCGCCGGATCGCAGCGGGCGATCCAGACGGGAGTGAAGACATGGAGGAAAAGCGAGAGGAGCAAAGTCCGTCTCAGGCTCCAGACGCGGCGACCCGTTTTCCGGATGTTCCCCATGATGAGATGGGAGAAAGGGGCGAGAGCCTCCAGTCGAACGGGGCAGACCAACCCCTCGACGGCTCGGGCCGGACCGCGCGCTCCCGAACGGAGAGCCCCGCGGCCCGCGATTCGCAACCTCGGCAGGAAGCGGCTGGTCCGATCCGGATTACCGGAGCTTCTTCTTGTGCCGGTCTCTCTTCAAGCGCTTCTTGCGCTTGTGAGCGGCGATTTTGGCGCGTTTCCGCTTCTTGCCGCACGGCATGCGTCGAACTCCTCGAGGGCCCTTCCCGGCCCGATGGGTTCAAGGTCAGAACGTCTCGGGGCGATCCCCTGGGAGACGTGCCGCTTCGGCGCCGATCTCCCCCCCCCTCTCCTCGGTGACTTCCACCTCGCTGTCCACGAGGGCCTTCAGCTCCCGGGATACCTTGAAGAAGGGAACGAGCTTGGACGGGACATGTACGGTCGCCCCCGATCGGGGGTTGCGCGCCACCCGGGCCTTGGCGTACTTGATCTTGAAGCTCCCGAAACCCCGGATCTCGACGTGACCGTTGTTGATCAGCGTTTTGCAGATGGCCTCGAGAAAGCCGTCGACGATGAGGGCCACGTCCTTTTTCGGCAGCCCCGTGGCCTGAACCACCTCGTCCACAAGATCAGCTTTTGTCATCGGAACCCTCCCGATCGATCGCCCGGGCCGATGCAGGCGGCCGCAGCGTGCCTACACATTCCGGCGGAACCGTAGCAGGTCGTTGAAGAACGTGTCAACTCTTTTTTACTGCGTGACTTGGGGCTCTAGAGGCGTTTCCGGAAGATCGAACCCCCTCTTCGCCTCTCCTGGGCGGAGAACAAGCGAACGTTCGGCGACGACGGCAGTTGCGGATTCCAAGCCGTCGAGCCGGAGCCCATCGATCGTGCCGCGCACGAGGAGAACGCGGTAAGCCCCCGGGCGAAGATCCGTAACCTCATACGCGCCCGTCGAATCCGGCTCCGCGAACGCCGCCGCGGCTGCGCTGTCGTCCACCGCCAGGGCGGCGACGACAAGGGAGTCCGCTCTCCCATCCAGGCTCACCATCCCCCCGAGAGACCCGGGCGTGTCGGCGCCGACGAGGCGGATGCGGAGGGAGTCCGCGGCCGGGCTCTCATCGGTGAGAAGGAGGGTGTCGGAAAAACCGTAAAGCTCGCTCTCGAAATCGACCTCCCCGTTCTCGTTCTCGTCCTGGAACGCGAGGACGAGAAGCGGCGCCTCCTCCCCGATCGGGAGGGGACGGATCCGAAAAGCGCCGTCCATGGACGCCTCGCTCTCGAAGAGGACGGGCGCCGATGTCGAGTCGTTCGCCGCCGGGCGAATCGCGCGCACCGTCGCGGGGGGAGCCCCCGCCGACTTGGACAACCCCTCGATGGTCCCGCTCGCGCTCCCCCTCGGAAGGCTCTCCGCGTACGTAAAGGAGAAAAGGAACGGCTCGCGGAGCTCGTTCCCCCTCCTGTCCTCGGCGCGTCCGGAGATCGTGATCGTGATCGGCTCGGCCCGGAGCGAATCGGCGCGGCCCGTGAGGTCCGTCTCGATGAGAAAGGTCGTTTTCTCCCACTCGGTGCGGAGCCGGCCGGCCTTCGGGAAGACGCGGAGCGTCCTCTCCACCGAGCGCTGGTCCATCTTCTCGCTGAAGGTGATCGCCGCCGTGAGCGGCGGGCGGACCCCGGTCGAGTCGGCCGCGGGGAACGTGGAGACGACGGACGGAGGGATGTCGTCGACCGGTCCCCCCGGGGGAGCGCCCATCTGCGCGCATCCGGAGAGAACCAGCGCGAGAAGGCACGCTCCTCTCTTCATGCGAGGAGCCTCTCGAGGATCGCATTCTGCGCGTGCATGCGGTTCTCCGCCTCGTCGAAGACGGCCGAGTGCGGCCCGTCGATCACCTCGTCCGTGATCTCCTCGCCGCGATGCGCCGGCAGGCAGTGAAGGACGAGCGCGTCGGGCTTGGCCCGGCGTAGAAGGTCCGCGTTGATCTGGAAGGGTGCCATCGCGCGGGCCCGCTTCTCCTTCTCCTCCTCCTGGCCCATGCTCGCCCAGACGTCGGTGTAGAGGATGTCCGCGTCCGCCGCCGCCTCGCGCGGGTCGTGGAGGACCTCGATCGTCCCTCCGCGCTTCCGGGAGGCGGCGAGGATCTCCGCGTTCGGCTCGTACCCTTCCGGGACCGCCACGCGGAGCGAGAAGGGAAGGAGGCCCGCCGCGTTGATCCAGGAGTTCGCGACATTGTTCCCGTCGCCGAAGAAAGAGACGACGCGGTTCTCGATGCTCTTCCTGTGCTCGATCACGGTGAGGATGTCCGCGAGAATCTGGCACGGGTGGAGGAGGTCGGTGAGGCCGTTGATGACGGGGATCGGGGCGTGGCGCGCGAGGTTCACCGCGATCGCGTGGTCGAACGTGCGGATCATGATCGCGTCGAGATAGCGCCCGAGAACCGCCCCCACGTCCTGGACCGCCTCTCGCGAGCCGACGCCGATCTCCCTGTCGGTGAGGTAGATCGTCTGCCCGCCGAGGTGCATCATTCCCGCCTCGAAGCTCACTCGCGTACGGAGGCTCGGCTTGTGGAAGATCAGCCCGAGGATCTTCCCCTCCAGCGTCCGCTTCTCCCTCCCCTCTTTCCGTTCCCACTTCATCTCGAGGCCCCGGCGGAGGAGTCCCTCCAGCTCGGAGCGGTCGAGGTCCGCGATCGAAAGGAAGTCCTTCTTCGGCATCTTCTCTCCTTGCCCGCGCCCCGTGCGCGCCCCGTGCGCGCTACCAACTAAAGGATGAAACGGCTGAGGTCGACGTCGCGCGCGATCGCCCCGAGCCTCGCCTCCACCATCGCCTGGTCCACGGAGAGTATCTTCTCCGGGCGCTCGGGGTGATCGAAGAGATCCTCCTCGAGCAGCGCCGAGAGGAGCGTGTGGAGACGCCGCGCGCCGATGTTCTCCGTTCTCTCGTTCACCGCCTCGGCCATCCGGGCGATCGCGCCGATCGCGCCCGCGTCGAAGCGCAGATCGACCTCCTCGGCCTCGAGCAGGGCGGTGTACTGCTTGATGAGCGAGTTTTCCGGCTCCGTGAGGATCCGGACGAAGTCGGCCGCGGTGAGCGGATCGAGCTCCACGCGGATCGGAAAGCGCCCCTGGAGCTCGGGGATGAGATCGGACGGACGGGCGTGGTGAAAGGCGCCCGCTCCGATGAAGAGGATGTGGTCCGTGGCGATCATCCCGTACTTGGTCGAGACCTGCGATCCCTCGACGATCGGGAGGAGATCCCTCTGCACCCCCTCGCGCGAGACATCCGGGCCGTGATCCCGCCCGCTTCCGACGATCTTGTCGATCTCGTCGAGGAAGATGATTCCCGCCTCCTCGGTCCGCCTCTTCCCCTCCTCCACCGCGCGGTCCCGATCGACGAGGGAATCGAGCTCCTGATCCTCGAGGATCCTCATCGCCTCGCGGACCGTGAGGCGGCTCCTTTTCCTCTTCTTCGGAACGAGGCGCTCGAGGGTCTTCTGCACGTCGGCGTCGACGGCGCCCATGCCGCTCGCCGCGAAGAGGTTGAACAGAGGGGTCCCCTTCTCCGGGATCTCGATCGTGACGAGGCGCTCGTCGAGCTTCCCCGCGCGAAGCCGATCGAGGAGCGGCTCCTCCTTCGGCGTCTCGACGCGGGCCGCGGTCCCGGCGGGATCGACCGCGATCACCTCAGGGCCCGCGCTTCTCTCCGGGGCTTCCTCCGCGGCGAGAAGATCGAGGAGCGTCCTCTCGGCGCGCCGCCCCGCTTCCAGCATCGCCTCCGCGCGCATCTCCCTCTCGACCTCGCCGATCCCGATCTCGAGGAGATCCCGCACCATCGACTCGACGTCGCGGCCGACGTAGCCGACCTCGGTGAACTTGGACGCCTCGACCTTGAGGAAGGGGGAGCGCGCGACCTGCGCGAGGCGGCGGGCGATCTCCGTCTTTCCGACCCCGGTCGGGCCGATCATGAGGATGTTGGCGGGGAGGATCTCCCGGCGGATCTCCTCGGGCGCCTCGCGCCGGCGCCACCTGTTCCGCAGAGCGATCGCCACCGCCCGCTTCGCCTTCTCCTGCCCGACGATGAAGCGGTCGAGCTCGCGGACGACGCCGCGCGGCGTCGGAAGATCCTTGAGCCTCGAAACCTTCACGCGAGCTCCTCCAGGACGATCTCCTCGTTCGTGTAGACACAGAGGCCCGCGGCGATGCGGAGCGACTCCTCGACGATCCGCCCGGGCGGGAGGTCGGTGTGCCGGAGGAGCCCCCGCGCGGCGGCGAGCGCGTAGCCGCCCCCGCTCCCGATCCCGAGGAGCCCGTCGTCCGGCTCGATCACCTCGCCGGTCCCGGAGATGAGGAGGGTGTGCTCCTTGTCCATCGCGGCGAGGAGTGCCTCGAGGCGGCGGAGCATCCGGTCGGTCCGCCAGTCGCGTGCGAGCTCGACCGCGGCTCGGGGGAGGTTCCCCGCGTGCGCCTCGAGCTTCGCTTCGAGCCTCTCGAAGAGGGTGAACGCGTCGGCGACCGCGCCGGCAAAGCCGACGAGGATCCGGCCGTGATGGATCCGGCGCACCTTGCGCGCCTTCGCCTTCATGATCTGCTTGTCGAGGGTGACCTGGCCGTCCCCCCCCATGGCGACGGTGTCTCCTCTTCGAACCCCGAGAATGGTGGTGGCGTGCATGGCCGTCTCCTATTCCGCGCGCGGGTGGGCGCGCCGGTACGCCCGAAGGAGGCTCTCCGCGGTCGTGTGGGTGTAGCGCTGCGTGCTCGAGAGCTGCCGGTGGCCGAGAAGCTCCTGCACCGCGCGGAGGTCGGCCCCCGCGTCGAGGAGGTGCGTGGCGAACGAGTGCCGGAGGGAGTGGACGGTGAGCCCCTGGCCGACGAGGTGGAGGTACCGGCCCACGCGTCTCTCGATTCCGCGGCGCGAGAGGCGCCCCCCGCGGCGGTTGAGGAAGAGCGGCGCGCTCCGTCCGAGGCGCGAGCGCGCGGCGGCTTCCGCACGGCGGAGCCCGAGATAGGCCCGGATCGCGCGGACGGCCTCGCGCCCGACCGGCACGATCCGCTCCCGGTTCCCCTTGCCGAGAACGCGCACCTCGCGCGCGTCGAGGTCGAGGCTCCCGATGTCGAGCGCCGCCGTCTCGGCGAGCCGGAGGCCGGCGCCGTAGATCAGCTCGATGAGGGCGAGGTCGCGCGCCGCCCAGACCCCCTCGGGGAGGGAGACGAGGCGGTTCATCTCGTCCGGCGAGAGGAACGAGGGGAGCCTTCGGTCCGGCTTCGGAAACGAGAGGAGCGCCGCCGGGCTCGTCTCGACGAGACCCTTCCGGTGGCATTCCTTGAAGAAGGACTTGATCGCGGCGAGGGCGCGGTGCCGGGTCGTCTTGGCGAGGCGGCGGTCGTAGAGGCGGGCGAGGTACGAGCGGATGACCGGCGGGGTCGCCGAGGGGAGCGAGGGCTCCTCCTCGCCGGTCTCCTCGATCACGAAGGCGTGGAACGCGGCGAGGTCGCGCCGGTACGCCTCGATGGTTCGGGGGGAGTAGCGTCTCCCCTCCAGGTGCGCCAGAAACTCGTCGATCGCGCGCCGCATGCCCACAGGATACGGCCGCGGCCTCCGCCGGGCAAGGCCTACCCCTTCCTGTGCTCGTGCGCTTTCGGAGCTCCTGCGTTTTGGCATCGGACGGCGGGTCCTGCCGTCGGCTGTCCGCTCGGTGCTCACCAGGCGCCCGAGCGCGCCAATCGGCTGCGCGCCTCGCGGACACCTGCCGCCGTCACCCGCCGTGGCTGCGAAGTCGGACAGCGGAAAGTGGGGATATGAACCCGGGCTACAGGCGGAGGAACAGCCAGTGTTCGCCGGGACCCGGTTCGCGTCCCCGTCTTCCGCGTCGGAGACCCTATCGCAAGGGGCCAGCGGCGGGGCCGTGGAAGGCGTCGGCGTACAACAGAATCAGTGCGAGGAGAACGAACCCCGCAACGAAGAGCATCTCCTTTCCGCCCGGTCGAAGGTGAACGATCTCCATACGGTCGATCTCCTCGACGTGAACGAACACCGGTTCCCTCCCTCGAAAGGTCCTGACGCGGATTCCCGACAAGGTGAAGTTCGTCAGCTTCCCCTCGACGACGCGTCCGTCGGAGAGAAAGACGCGGACATCACAGCCGATGTCGACCGTCTCGAGGCTGTCCGTGAAGGTCTCGCCGCAGTCCGCGCGGGTCATGACCCGCCTCGTGGAACACCCCGAGAGGCAAAGAAGCACGGCGAGGAGGCACGCGAGGACCCGGAAGGCGACGGAGGATCGGGGCTCCTGCATGCATCGATGGTGGACCTGCGGCGCGAAACGGGTCAAGGGAGTCGCTCGGGAATCGCCGCTAGAGAGTTCGTGCGAACGACCCGAACGCCTCCTCCGCCCGGCGGAAGATCTTCTCGTGGCGCTCCCTCTTGCCGCGCACGCGCTTCTCGAGCGGCGGGAAGAGGCCGTAGTGGATGTTGGTCGGGTGGAAGCGCTCGGGGTCGGACGCCCTGGGGAAGTGGCGGTGCGAGCCGATCGCC
>JBDRFQ010000468.1:0-5262 GCA_043818685.1 Candidatus Eiseniibacteriota bacterium | reverse complement strand
GGCGTCGCGGGCGGCGCCGCGGTCGCTCTCGACCGTCACGACCCGCTCGAACCGGTCCCCGAGCGCGGCGGCGAAGAGCCCCACCCCCCCGTAGAGGTCGAGGAGGAGGGGCGCGCGCGTCCTGCTCGCCGCCCCTTCCCCCTCGATCCATGAAGCGAGCCGCGCGACGAGATTCTCCGTTTCGGCGAGGTTCACCTGGAAGAAGCTGTGGGCGAGCACGCGGAAGAGCCGTCCGGCCGCCGGGATCTCCAGACGGCTCTCCCCCCAGACCGCCCGGCCGTCCACGAGAACGCCCGTGCATGCCCCCGGAACCGGGATCTCGCCGAACCGGGCGACCACCCGGCTCGCGAAGGACGCCGGGCTCCCCTCCGCCCCGCGGAGGTCGATCAGAAAGCCCCCCCTTCCGTCGAGGCGGACGAGCGCCTCCTCGGCTCGCGGGAGATCGAGCAGGAAGGGGAGCACCTCCTCGTTGAAGAGATCGGGCATGAGGAGACACCGGTCGAGCGGAACGACCTCGCGCGTTCCCCGCCTGTGCATGCCGTAGCGGCCGCCCGCCCCGAGGTGGAGCCGGATCTTGTTCCTGTATCCCCAGGCGGGGCCGGCCGGCTCGGCGCTATCGAGACGGCCATCGAGATCGATCCGGCCGATCCGGGCGAAGCAGTCGCGCACGATCTCCCGCTTCGCCGCCCGCTGCGCAACAAGCTTCATATAGCAAAGATCGGCGCCGGCGAGCGCCCCGGGCGAGGCCTCCGGCGGCTCCTCCCGGTCCGGAGAGCGCTCGAGGATCTCGAGAAGCGCCGCCTCGGCGAATCCCTTCGCCCGGCGAACGATCCGAGCCCGCACGCGCTCTCCCGGAAGCGCCCCGTGAACGAAGACGACCTCCCCCTCCCTCCGCCCCATCCCGGCGCCGCCGGTCACGAGCTTCTCGACTCCGATCTCGATGACTTCGTGTTCCATGCCGGATCGCCAACGGCCGAGCAAAAAGAAAGCGCGCGCAAGGCGCGCATAACATCCCCCCGGACGCGCGCGCGCCCGGGGAGCGGGAAAGCGGGAGCAGGCGCCGCGGCGGCGGCTTCCGAACCCCGCCCGTCCCGCCCGCGGCCTCCCTACCAGTCGAGGATCAGGTTCGTGGTCGTCCCCTGGATCCCCTCGATCGCGCGGATCTTGCTCACCACGAGGTCGAGGATCGAGTCGACCGACCCGCTCTCGACGAGGCAGATGATGTCCTGTTCCCCCGCGGTGATGTCGGCGCTCAGCACTTCGGGGACCTGTCGCAGACGGTTCCGCACCTCCACCTCGCGCCCCACGTCCGTGTTGATCCTGAGATACGCCTTTGCCATGGGCTCTCCTCCCCGGCCCCCTCCCCCGCCGTCCGGAGCGGAGAGAAGGCCGCCGGACTAGTAGAACACGATCTTCCGCAGCGCCTGCAGCTCGTCCCCGGTCAGCAAGAAAGGCCCCCCCTCCTGCAGCTCGCCGCCGATCTGATTGATGCGGACGATGAACTCGATCGTCTCGCCTTCGGTCTTTCGGATCTCCGTGCGAAAAGTGTAATCGAGATCCTTGTCCTCGATCATGTCGAACTTGTGGGGAACCGATAGGGCCTCCGAGGACGAGATCCGTCCGAGGACGCGGATCTGCTTGATGAAGCGCTTCTTGATCTCGTAGCGGGTGTTGAGGAAGTACCCGACGAGGGCCTCGCTCGAGCCGAAGCCGTGCCCCGTGTTGAACCGGATGTTCCTCACGTAGTAGGTGTCGATGTCCGTCGTGACGACCCCGTTCTTGTTCACCTGCAGGGTTTCCAGGAAGGGGGAGTCCGCGTCCGGCTCCGGGGTCTCCTCGCGGCCTGAACGCGCGCCCTTCGAGCCCGCTTCCGAGTCGACTCCCTCGGATGGAGGCGCCGCGGCGCACGCCAAGAGAAGAGGGAGAACGAGAGCGAGGAAGGGGAAGGCGTTTCGCCTCTTCACCGTGGACACGATACACCTCCTCGTGGGTGGGCCCAGCCGTTTGCCTGGATGATGCACGCGTCTCCTACTGCGGCCGCGGATCCCGGCCTCCGAGGCCTCCCTTCCGTCGCCGCTTCCTCAGCAGGGACCCGTGGTGCGCTTGGGTCTTGTCGCGACGGCTAGGAGCGACAAGTCCTAGCGCGCCGGGGGGGAGGCCGAGACTACGCTTCCGGGAGCGGCTCGTCCAGGTCGGCCTCTCGGCTCGCGCTCCGCACCCTCGCGACGAAGACGCGTGCATCACCCAGGCAAACGATCGCCTCTATCCTAGCCACCGGTCTTCCGCCCCGTCAAGCAGCATCCGGTCAGCGGCTCCCGAGCCCGCCCGCCTCGAGGTACGGGGCGAACCGCTCGAAGAGGAAGTGATGCCACGTTCGATCGACCACCTCCGGCCACCCCTCCTTCACCTCGCCCGACGCGCGCACATCGACCAGGAACCGGGTCGAGTCCTCCCCGGCAGGCTCGAAGGTGTAGGTGGTGACCATCAGGACCGCGTGCCCGGAGAGGCCGAGCGGTCCCTCGAAGCGCAGGGCCTTCCCTCGCTCCGCGTAGAGGACGGTCGCGTGGCGGACACCGTCACCCGACTCGTCGAAGATCTCGAAGAACCCTCCCCCGGGCTTCGGCTCGATGTAGAGGCGGGCCGGGTTTCCCGAGAACGAGTGGTCCCACCACGCGCTGATGTCGCCGGTCGCCGCGTCGTAGACCTCCTCCGGCGTTCCGGGGAGGGTGACGACGTGGGTGCACGTGAAGCCTCCCGCCTGGATCGGTCCGGTCTCGGCCGCCCCCTCCCGCGGGAGGAAGAACGCGACCAGGAAGAAGGCGGTGATGAAAAGGGCTCGTTCGATCCGCATGGTTTCTCCTTTCAGCCGGCGCGCCTTCGCGCCGAAAGCACGGCCCCCGAGGCTCCCGCTGCCCCGGCGCCGTGCCGGGAGGGCGGGAGGCACGGAGGGCGCGGCCGCCCCTTTTCCGGTGGCCGCGAGCACGGTCCTCGGGCTAATTTATTTAATGGAAGAAGCCGCCGGTTGCACGGGAGAGCCGCGACATGAGAACGGACGCGAGATCCATCGATCCGCACCCCGCCCTCTGGTGGCGGGAGGAAAAGGGGCGTGTCGTCTGCACGCTCTGCCCCCGCACCTGCGCCCTCCGCGAGGGACAGTCCGGCTTCTGCTTCATCCGCCGGAACCAGGGGGGCGAGCTCGTCTCGCTCGGCTACGGGAGGCCGACCGGGTTCGGGGTCGATCCGGTCGAGAAGAAGCCCCTGAACCACTTCCTTCCCGGCACCTCGATCCTCTCCTTCGGAACCGCGGGATGCAACCTCGGCTGCAAGTTCTGCCAGAACTGGACCACGACGAAGGCGAAGGCGGACGCCGTGCGCACCAAACGGGTGACCCCGGAGGAGGTCGTCCGGATCGCCATCGACGAAGGATGCGGCTCGATCGCCTACACGTACAACGACCCGGTCATCTTCGGCGAGTTCGTGATCGACGTCTCGCGCCTCGCCCGCGCGGAGGGTTTGAAGAACGTCCTCGTGACCGCCGGGTACGTGACCGAGGAGGCGCGCGCCGACGTCTTTCGCTTCGCCGACGCGGCGAACGTCGACCTCAAGGCGTTCACGGACGCGTTCTACAAGAAATACTCGCTCGCCCGCATCGAACCGGTGAAAGAAACGCTCCTCTGGATCCGTAGGGAGACGAGCGTCTGGCTCGAGATCACGACCCTCCTGATCCCCGGCCTCAACGACTCGCAAGAGGAGATTCGCGCCGAGTGCGCCTGGATCCGGCAGAACCTCGGCGCCGGGACCCCGCTCCATTTCACCGCCTTCCATCCGGACTACCGGATGAACCACCTCCCCCCCACGCCCCACGCGACGCTCCGGCGCGCCCGCTCGATCGCAATGGAAGAGGGGCTCCAATTCGTTTATGTCGGAAACGTTCTGGACGCCGAGGGACAGACGACCTCCTGCCCCGGGTGCGGCGCGGTCCTCATCGAGCGAGACTGGCATTCGGTGCGGGCGAACCGCCTGCGGGAAGGAGCCTGCCCCGATTGCGGGACCAGGATTCTCGGGGTGTGGACCTCCTGAGATCTCCGCCCCCTCCCCGCGTTCCTCTTCCCTTTTCGAGAGGCTTTCGCTGGAGTAGAATGCCGTCGCGGCGCGGGCGCGCCGGGAGGAAAGCCGTTGGGTTCGGAGCGAAGAGACGGACGCGCGATCCTCCTCCTCGGGCTCGTTCTCGCCGCCGCCCTCGCGGTTCGGCTCCTCTTTCTAACGCGGAACGGTCTCTGGTTCGACGAGGCGCTCGTGCTCCACCGGAGCGGTCTTTCGTTCGGAGACATGCTCCGCTTCGTCCGCTCGGGCGACAACACCCCCCCCTGCACTACATCCTCATGTGGGGCTACGCCCGGGGGGGGGGGGGGGGGGGGCCGCAGGCCGTCGCCGAGCTCCCCTCGGTCGCGGCAAGCCTCGTCGGCATCCTCTACATGTACCGCCTCGGGCGCGAGCTCTTTGGCGGAGCGCGGGGCGGGCTCGTCGCGGCGCTCCTCCTCGCGGGGAGCACGTACTATCTGAAGTACTCGTGGGAGATCCGGTGCTACTCCTTCCTGGCGGCCCTTTCGATTGCGAGCGCCTTCTACGCACTCCGGTTCCTCAACAGGCCGGAAGAGCGGTCCGCCCTCGCCAAGTACGCGGTCGCCATGGCGCTCGGCCTGAACACGCACTACTTCGCCGGCCTCCCCTTGGTCGCGCTCAACCTGATCGCGATCGTCCGGCTTCGCCGCTCGGGCCGGCTCGGAACGTGGATCCTCGCGCAGGGGATCGTCCTCCTCTCCCTCCTCCCCTGGGCGCTCGGCGTCGGGACGCAGTTCCGGCGGGTCGCGACCGGCTTCTGGATCCCCCCCCTCACCGTCCCGTGGTTCTTCGGACAGTTCTTCCAGATCGTCTCGTTCAACTTCCAGCGCTTCCTCCAGCCGGCGCTCGACCCGGCCGGTTCGGTCATCCGGTGGGGGGACGTTCCCCCCGCCGCGTGGCTCGTTCTCGGGCTCTCCGCGGCGATTGTCCTGCTCTCCGCGGCGCGGCTCCGCTCCCGAAGCCTGCGCTTCCCGGCCGCGTTCGCGCTGACCGGCCTTCTCCTTCCTGCGTCGCTCGTCGCAGCCGTCTCCCTCGCGGTTCAACCCCTCTTCCTCGAGAGGTACTTCTCCTCCTTCATGCCGTTCCTCGCCCTCGCCGGAGCGGTCACCATCGAGGGACTCGCGCCGCGCGCGCGGGCGG
>JBDRFQ010000467.1:0-2317 GCA_043818685.1 Candidatus Eiseniibacteriota bacterium | reverse complement strand
CCCGAGCACGCCGATGTCCGGAATCCGGTACGTTCCGCCCCGCGGGGGGTCGAGCGATCGGAGCCGAGAGCGCGCGCCGCGCGCTCGGAGGCGTCCCTGTGAGGGATGCTCCCCGGCCCGCTACCCCCCCGCCGTCGGGGTGGCGATCTCGATGCGGTGGCCGGGAAGGATCGTCGTCTCCTCGTAGCGCTCGCGCGGAACCGGCTCGCCGTTCCGCTCCACGATCGCCCACCTGGACCGGATCCCCATCTCCTCGAGGAGATCGGGAAGAGGAATCGGTCCGGGGAGAGGCCGCTTCTCCCCGTTCACCACGATCTCACCCATGGAGCGCCTCCTCCCAGTCCTTCCAGACCGGGTCGAGCCCGAGCTCGGCGAGGCGCGAGGCGACCTCCGCGGGGCTCCTTGTGTCTTCCACCATAAACTGCTTCTCCGCGTGTTCCGGCCGGCCGTATCCCCCCGGCTCCGTGCGCGAGCCGGCGCTCATCTGGGTGATGCCGATCCGCGCGAGCCCGTCCCGGAGCGCGGGGCCCTCCCTGGTCGATAGAACGAGCCCCGCGTCCGGCAGGATCAGCCGGAGCGCAGAGACCATGCGGGCGAGCTCCCGGTCGGAGACCGGATACGGCGGCGCGAAGTGGCTCGCCGCCTCCCGGATCCGCGGGAAGCTGATCGAAACGTGCGTCTTCCAGAAGCGCCTTTGAAGCCAGAGCGCGTGGGCCGCCAGGCAGATCGTCTCGGCCCTCCAGTCCGCGAGGCCGAGCAGCGCTCCGATCCCGAGCCGCCGGATCCCCGCCTCCGCCGCGCGGCTCGGCGCCTCCAGGCGCCGGTCGTACCGCCTTTTCGGCCCGTGCGTGTGGTACCCGGCGTAGAGCTTCCGGTCGTACGTCTCCTGGTAGAGCGTGACGCCGTCGATCCCGGCGTCGATCAGCCTTCGATAGCCTTCGGTGTCGAGAGGCTCCACCTCGATCGCAACGGACGGGACCAGGGAGCGCGCGAGACGCACCGCCGCCTCGAGGTAAGCGATGTCCACGCGCTTCGGGTGCTCGCCGGTCACGAGGAGAAGGTGGCGGAATCCCTCCCCGGCGAGGTGGCGGAGCTCCGCCTCGATCTCCGGGGAAGCAAGCGTGACGCGCCGGACCTCGATGTCCCGCCGGAAGCCGCAGTACGCGCAGACGTTCACGCACTCGTTCGAGAGGTAGAGAGGGGCGTAGAGGAGGATCGTCCGGCCGAACCGCTGCGCGGTAAGCCGCGCCGAGGCCGCGGCGACCTCCTCGAGCATCCGGTCCCCCGCCGGGGAAAGGAGAACCGCCAGATCCTTGAGGTCTCGACCGTCCTTCGCGAGAACGGCGCGCACGTCCCCCTCGCCCGCCCGATCGGCGCGCGCGAGAAGCTCCCCCGCGGGGATCGACTCCAGCGTCCGGATGAGGTCGTTCATGGTTTCCCGAGAAAACCGGTGAGCGGGGAGGACGCCTCCCCCTTCTCCTTCTCCGGGGGCGTGCCGGCCCGGAACGCGCGCCTTCCCGCCTCGACGCCGAGACGGAACGCCTCCGCCATCGCCACCGGGTCCTCGGCGGTGGCGATCGCCGTGTTGACCAGCACCGCGTCCGCCCCCATCTCCAGGGCGGCCGCCGCGTGGGAGGGCGCGCCGAGCCCCGCGTCCACCCCCACCGGGACCGTCGCCTCCTCGATGATGAGGCGGATCGCGTCGGCGGTCCGAAGGCCACGGTTCGATCCGATCGGCGAGCCGAGCGGCATCACCGTCGCCGCGCCGGCATCGGCAAGGCGCCGGGCGAGCACCGGATCCGCGTTGATGTAGGGGAGGACGGTGAAGCCCTCCTTGATGAGGACCTTCGCCGCCTCGAGCGTCTCGACCGGATCGGGGAGGAGGTGCATCGGGTGGGGGGTCACCTCGAGCTTGATCCAGTCCGAAAGCCCCCCGGCGCGGGCCAGCCGGGCGAGACGGATCGCCTCTTCGGCGTCGCGCGCGCCCGACGTGTTCGGGAGGATGAGGAAGCGCGCGGGGTCGAGGAAGTCCATGATGTTCCCCGTCGCCGCCCCCCTCTCCGCGCGGCGGAGTGAGACCGTCACGATCTCCGACCCGCTCGCCTCCACGGCCTTCGCCATGATCTCGAGCGACGAGAACTTGCCGGTCCCGACGAGGAGCCGGGAGCGGAACGAGCGTCCGGCGATGACGAGCGGATCGTTCGAATCTGCCAAGCGGGTCTCCCCTTTCACCTCACGTCCCGATTCCAGTATAGGAACCGCCCGAAACGGTGTCAAACGGGGGCCCGGGCGCCGCCGGGGGAGCGCGTTTCGGGGG
>JBDRFQ010000466.1:0-11339 GCA_043818685.1 Candidatus Eiseniibacteriota bacterium | reverse complement strand
GGCCGGCGGATGTCGCGGCGGCGGAAGGCCTCCACCTTTACGTGCTCGACGCGGGAAACGAGCGAGTGCAGCTCTTCGATCGGTTCGAGCAGTTTCTCGATGTGGTCCTCTCGCGCGAGGCGGGGACGATCGGGGTGCCGGCCGGTCTGGAGGCGGACCCCTTCGGCCGCCTCTACGTGACGGACGGCGAGGCGGAGCGGGTCCGCGTCTTTCGTTCGTTCACGGGTGAAGAGGAGTTCTCTTTCGGGGGGTACGGGACCGAGCCGGGGCGGTTCCGCGGGCCGGCGGACGTGGCGGTCGACCGGATGCGGCGGATCTACGTCGCGGATCGGGAGAACGACCGAGTGCAGGTCTTCGATCCGCTCGGGGGCTATCTCCGCTCGCTCGGGGGCGGGAAGGGCGCGGCCCGCCTCGGGGGGCCGACCGGCGTCGCCGTCGACCGGCGGGGGCGGGTGTTCGTCGCGGACCCGGGTAACGGCCGGGTCGTCGTGTTCGACGAGGCGGGGGAGGTCGTCGGCGAGATCCGCGAGGGAGCCGGGGGGAAGGCGCTCGCCTCGCCCCGCGGGGTGACGACGGACGGCGCGGGCCTTCTCTACGTCTCCGATCCCGCCGGCGGGCTGGTCCACGTGTTCCGATCCGATGAACGCTAGCCCGGATCCGGCGGTTCGCGCGCGGGCTCCTGCCGGGGCGGACGGGCGCCGGTCCGAACGCCCGCCGAAGGCCGGGTGAGCGATGCGGCCGCTCCTCGCGCTCCTCCTCGCCGCCCTCGCCGTTCCTCCCGCCCACGGCGAAGGGAAGGCGCTTCTCAGCGAGAGGACCTACCGCCTCGGATACGCCTCCCTTCTTCTTCCCGGCGAGGACCGGACCGGGCCCTATCCCCTTCCGCACCGTCCGATCGTCCGCGGAACGGAGACCGTGGTTCTTCATGGACGAACCATGGAGAGAGAAAAGGACTACTGGATCCGCTACGACCGGGGCGAGATCACCTTCGCCTTCGCTCTGGTCGCGGGGGACCGGGTCGAGATCCGGTATCGCCACCTCCCCCTCGACCTTTTCCAGGAGCGCTACCTGCACAAGCTCCGTCTCGCCGAGGGGGAGGGGGAAACGGTTCTCGCCGCGCGTCCGCCCGAACCGATGTCCGGCCCGCTCGACACCGGGGCGCTCCGCGTCGGGGGGAGCAAGTCGTTCTCCGTGCTCGTCGGATCGGGCCGCGCCCTCTCGCTCGAGCAGGCGCTCCGGGTGAGCGTGACGGGAAACCTCGCGCCCGACGTCCGCGTGACCGCGCAGCTCACCGACCAGAACCTCCCCATCCAGGCCGAGGGCCGCTCCGAGCGCCTGGAAGAGCTCGACCAGGTCCTCGTGAAGGTCGAGTCGCCGAGGTTCGACGCGACGCTCGGCGACTACGAGGTCCGTTTTGGCGAGACGGAGTTCGGCCGGTACGATCGCGTTTTGAAGGGGGCGCTCGGGCGGTGGAAGGGGCAACGCTACGAGACCGAGGGGTCCGCCGGGCTTTCGAAGGGGACCTACCGGTCGGTGGAGATACGCGGGGTTGAGGGGAAGCAGGGGGCGTACTCGCTGACAGGCGTTTCCGCGCTCGGGGAGGTGGTCGTCTCGGGGAGCGAGCAGGTGTGGGTGGACGGGGAGAGGATGGCGCGCGGGGAGGGGAACGACTACGTGATCGACTACTCGGAGGGAACGATCACCTTCAACCCGGGCCGTCGGATCTCCTCGGACAGCCGGATCGCGGTGGATTTTCAGACGACGGGGGACGAGTACCGGCGGAGCTTCGCCACCGGCCGTTTTCGCATCGGGGGGGGCGAAGAACGGTTCGCCCTCCGCGGCGTCTTCCTCTCCGAACAGGACGACGAGGACGAGCCGGAGGCGATCGTGCTGGACGACGCCGAGTACGACTCGCTTCGCGCGTCCGGCGACCGGAGGCCGCTCGGATCGTCGGCGCGCTACGTGGAGGAGGGGGGGGACTACGACACAACGGGAGGCGTTTTCGTTTACGCCGGGCGCGACTCCGGCTCGTTCGCCGTCTCCTTCCGCGAGACGGCGCCGGGCGAGGGATCGTACGCCGATTCGATCTCGGAGGTTTGGGGCCAAAGGATTTTCGTCCACGTCGGCGGGGGGAATGGGGACCACGAGCCGACGGTTCCGGTCCCGCTCCCCTCCTCGCACAGGGTCTTCGTGCTGAACGGGACGGCCCGTCCTCTTGGCGCGCTCCGGCTCGCCACGGAGGTCGCCTGGAGCGATCTCGACCGGAACACCCTCTCCCCCCTCGACGACGGGGACAACACGGGGAGCGGCGTTCTTCTCTCGGCGGCCCTCGGCGCGGCCGCGCTCCGCCTGGGGGGGGCCGACATCGGATCGCTCGATCTCAGAGGAAGCCACAGTAGCGTGACCGAACACTTCGAGCCGCTCGGGCGGTACCGGGAGCCGCATCGGGACGGGCGGTGGATGACCTCCGATCTTCGCGGGGCGATCGGCCCGGGGAGACGGAAGGAGGATCGCGTGGGGAGCGGGGATGCGTTCGTCTCGCGCGGCGAAGAGGCAACGACGCTCGCGTCGGGGACCTTCCGGAGGGGAACGGCGGCGGGGACGATGACGCTCTCCGGCGAGGGGGGGAGGCTCAGCGCCCCCCGCTTCGAGTCGGACCGATGGTCGTGGAACGCCGCGATGGAGGACCCGAATCGCTACCGGGCCTCGTACGGCGAGGAGCGGATCGCGAGCGACGAGGCGGACACTCTTCAGGGTGAAACCTTCTCGAGGAGCGGGGAGGCGTCGCTCCGGCTCTCGGCCTTCCGCCCCTCGATTCGGGTGGCGCGGGGGCGGCGGACGTTCGACCAGGAGGAGACCCTCTTCCGCGGGACCCGGAATCGGGACGAACGGTTCGGCCTGTCGGCGGGGACCGGGTCCTTCGAGGCCGGCGGGGCGGTGGCTTTCGAGGAGAGGGACTACGTCGACTCGTCGACCTCCCTCTGGGAGCGCTGGTACGAGGGGAGAACCGACGAAGCGACGCTCCGCTGGCGGGGCCCGGTGAGCGTCGGAGCGCAGTACACGCACCGGACCCTCGCGTACGGAGAGACGGCGACCGAGGGGAGCCGGAGGAGCGACCTCGGGCGTCTCGAGGTCCGGCACGGGGGTTTTGGTGGAGTTCTCCGGGCGGATTGGAACTACGAGGCGACCACCGAGGAGCGGAAGTCGCGCCGCCGTCTCCTCCTCCGGGCCCCCGCCGGGCGGGAGGCGGACTACGACAGCCTGGGAAACTACTTTCCGGGTGAAGGAAACTTCAACCAGGTGATCGTCGAAGGGGACCCGCAGCCGGTGATCGACCTCGAGGTCGGCGCAACGGTCCGGATCGAGCCGGGGAGGCGGAAGGGAAGCGCCTCCGAGCGGTGGTGGGAGAGGCTCGGCTCCGAGACCTTCGTCCGCGTTCAGGAGAGATCGACCACGGAGGACAGGGCGGATCTTCTTCTTCTCCGGCCGGGCGCCTTTCAGAGAAACGACGCGACGATTCGCGGGAGCACCGTTCTTCGCCAGGAGTTCCGGTGGACCGATCCCCGGTCGGAGGGGAGCGTGCGCCTTCGCTTCCAGCGCGAGGACCGGGAAGAGAACGAGTACGAGAGCCAGAACCGCGACGACCTGATCCGCACGTTTCTCGTCCGCGGGATGGCGCCGCTCGGAGACCGGGTCGCCGGCGAGCTCGAGTGGAACCGTCGTCTCGAGGAGGAGCGGTCGAACGACGAAAGGGCGGTCGATCTTTCGGGGGACGACTGGAAGGCGACGCTCCTCTACGATCCGACCCCGCGGTGGCGGTTCCGTTTCCCCGTCGCATACCAGGCGGAGCGAGAGGCGGTGAGGGACGAGACGGTGCGGTCGGTTCGGGTCGAGCCGGAGGCCGCGCTGAACCTCGCCGCGCGGAGCCGCCTCGACGCCGGACTCGCCTGGGTCCGCTTTCTCGAAGAGGAGATCGATCGCGGCGGTTCGTTCTTGCGAAACCGGAGGGAGGGGATCCGGTGGCGCCTGCAGTTCGCATACGAGTGGAACACCGTCCTCTCCTCGACGGTGGCCTATAGCGGCGAGAACCTGAAGGGCGAGGAGATCTCGCAGCAGTTTCGCGCCGAGATGAGGGCGTTCTTCTGATGCGCGCCTGGATCGTCGCCGCGGCCGCTCTTCTCTCCTTCTCGGGGCTGTTCGCCTCGGAGCGGGTGATCGAGTCGATTGGGGTGAGCGGGTCCCGAGCGCTCTCCCGGTCGGAAGTCGAGGGCGTCCTCTCGCTCGGGAAAGGGGATCCGTGGAGCGCCGGGGCGGAGTCGACCGCGGTGGACGGGCTCCTCGCTGCGTTCGCGGCCAAGGGGTATCTCGACGCGGAGGTCGACGTCCGCGTTTTCGACGAGGGGGAGGGGGTGAGGCTCTCCATCGACATCCGGGAAGGCCAGCGAATATCGATCGAGCGCCTCGACGTGCGGGGGGTCGAGCGGTTCGAGAAGGAGGCGGTCGAGGCGCGCTTCGACGTGCGGCCGGGGCGGATCCTCGATCCGGCGAGGCTCGAGCGAGACGTCGACCGTCTTCTTCGGGCGTACGCGCGCGCCGGGTACCCGTTCGCGCGGGTTCTTCTCGCCGAGATCGACCGAGAGGACGGCGCCGGCCTCGGCCTCTCCCTCCATGTCGTCGAGGGCCCGTTCCTCGTCCTCGGCGATCTCCGCGTGAAGGGGAACGAGAAGACGAGGGAATCCACCGTGCGCCGTCTCACCGGCCTCCCCTTCCGAGAGCCGTACGACCAGGAGGCGGTCGATGCCTGCCGGGTCAGGCTCCTCCGGAGCGGGCTCTTCCGGAGCGTTTCCGAGCCGTCCGCCCGGATCGACTGGAAGAAGAAGGAGGCGGTTGTGGAGCTCGAGGTCGAGGAGGCGCGCACGAACCGGATCGCCGGGGCGGTCGGCTACGCCCCGGGGTCGAAGGGGGAGAGGGGGATCGTGACCGGCTTCGCCGACGTGGAGTTCCGGAACATCCTCGGAACGGCGAGGAGCGGGGGCGCGCGCTGGGAGCGGATCTCTCCCGAGACGCGGCGCGTCCGGCTCTTCTACCGCGAGCCGTGGTTCCTCGGGAGCCCGTTCGCCGTGGGGGGCGATCTCGAGCAGGACATCCGCGACTCGACGTACACGCGCGTGTCGGGCGGTCTCGACGCCGAAGTGGATCTTTCGAGGCGTGTGACCGCGTCGTTCTCCGTCGGGCTCGAGGGGATGAGGCCGCGCCGCGAGGCGAGCCCGATCCCCCGGAGCTCGAGAAGAACGGGGGGTGTGGGGATCCACTTCGAGGGACGGGACGTTCCCCTGAACCCGAGCCGCGGGCTCTTCCTCGGTGTCGGATCCGAGTACGGAGAGAGGAGAATCGATGAGGAGCAGGAGCGCGGGATCAAGGGTGAGCTCGTCCGGCAGGCGACCTTCGACGCCGGGCTCGGCCTCTACCGGAGGATCGGCGGGAGAACGGTGCTCGCCTGGGAGTCCTTCGGGATCGGGCGTTTCAGCAATGAACCGTTCGTGCCGCCGTACGATCAGTTCTATCTCGGAGGCGCGCGGACGCTTCGGGGCTACGAAGAGGACCGGTTCCGGGGCGCGCGGATCGCATGGACCCGTCTCGAGTACCGCTACCTTCTCGGGGCGATGTCGCGTCTCTTTCTCTTCACCGACGCGGGCTACGTGTTCGCGAGGAAGGAGGAGGAGGGGCGGATCGCGCGCTCGGAGACGGCCAAGCTCGGGTACGGGTTCGGGATTCGTGTCGATTCGGCGATCGGCCTCATCGGCGTGGACTACGGGCTCGGGGAGGGGGATCGCTTCGGCGAGGGGAAGATCCATGTGAGCGCGGAGGGTGACTTCTAGGTGAGAGCCGGCCGGATCGTCCGAGCGGCGGGTCCCTCTTTCGCCCCGCATGCGTGATGGACCTTCCTCGCGGATCCGGAGCTTCCGAACGGCGGGTCCTGCCGGCGGCTGTCCGCTCGGTGCTCGCCAGTCGCACCTTCGTGCTTTGGTGGCTGCGCTCCTCGCGGATACCTGCCGCCGTCACCCGCCGTGGCGGCGCGGGCGCGCGGCGAGTGCGGGAGCTGGCCGGGGCCGGCGCGAGGGTCCGGGGCTTCGCGGCTGAAGGATGGGAGGGTCATGTCGTCGTTCACGATCCGAGCGGTCGAGAGGGGCGATCGGGAATGGGCCGCCGCGCTCCTGGCGGAGCACTGGGGCTCTTCCGCCATCGTGACGCGTGGGAGAACGCACGATGCGGGGTCGCTCCCCGGCTTCGTCGCCGTGATCGACGGAGAGAGGTGCGGGCTCGTCACGTACCGCGTCGAGGGGGGTACCTGCGAGGTGGTCTCTCTGAACAGCCTCCGGGAGCGCGAGGGAGTGGGGAGCGCGCTTCTCCTCGCGGTCGCCGATGAGGCTCGCCGCGCCGGCTGCTCGCGGTTCTTTCTCATCACGACGAACGACAACCTTCCCGCGATCCTTCTCTATAAGAAGCGCGGGTTCGTCATCCGCGCCGTGCATCGGAACGCCCTCGATCTCTCGCGTCTCCTGAAGCCTCGGATTCCGCTCGCCGGCCTCCAGGGCATCCCGCTCCGCCACGAGGTCGAGCTCGAGCTGCCGATCGCCCCCCCCGCGCGGGACCCGGGGGAATAACCCCGTTTCCCGGGCCCATCTCTTCGGCTAAACTGGTCGCAAGCGTCTCGGGTTCCGGCGGCGCGAGGAAAGGACGCCCCATGCGGACGGTTCCCCGATCGATACGGGAGGAAGCGAAACGGCTTCGTGAGGAGATCGAGACGCACAACCGTCTCTACCATGAGGAAGGGTCGCCCGTCATCTCCGACCGCGATTTCGACGAGCTTCTCGAGAGGCTCGCCGCGCTCGAGAACGAATACCCGGAGCTTCGGACTCCCGACTCGCCGACCCAGCGCGTGGGAGGCGCTCCCTCGGACAAGTTCGAGACGGTCGTTCATTCGGTCCCGATGCTCTCCCTCGACAACACGTACTCGGCCGAGGAGCTCGTCGAGTTCGACAAACGCGTCCGGAAGCTCGTCCGCCGGGAGAGTCTCGACTACGTCGCGGAGTTCAAGCTGGACGGCGTGGCGGTCGCGCTCCTCTACCGGGCGGGGGTTCTCGCGAGGGGCGCGACGCGCGGGGACGGGAGGACCGGCGACGACATCACCGCGAACCTGAAGACCGTTCGATCGATCCCGCTCCGCCTCCTGGGGGACGCGGCGGATCTGGAGGTGCGCGGCGAGGTTTACCTCCGCTTCTCCGATCTCGAGAAGATGAACGAGAGGCAGGAGGGAGCGGGCGGCCGTCTCTTCGCGAACCCGCGGAACGCCGCGGCGGGATCCCTGAAGCTCCTCGACCCGGCGGAGGTCGCGAGAAGGCCGCTCCGCTTCATGGCGTACCAGATCGTCTCCCCGCTCTCTGTCGGGATCGCGACGCAGATGGAGGTGCTCGAGAGGCTCCGAGGCTTCGGGTTCGCCGCGCCGGAAGTGACGAGGCTCTGCCGCGGAGTCGAGGACGCGGTCGGGCGCTGCCTCGAGATGCAGAGAGAGCGGCATCGCCTTCCGTTCGGCACGGACGGCGTCGTCGTCAAGGTGAACGACCTGTCCCTCTACGAACAGCTCGGCGCGACGTCGAAAAGCCCGCGCTGGGGAATCGCGTACAAGTTCCCCGCCGAGAGGAAGAGGAGCGTGATCCGGCGGATTCTCCTTCAGGTGGGGCGGACCGGCGCCGTGACGCCGGTCGCGGAGGTCGAGCCGGTCCACCTGGCGGGAACCGTCGTGCGGCGGGCGACCCTTCACAACGAGGAGGAGGTCCGCCGCCTCGACGCCCGGGTCGGGGACCATGTCTGGATCGAGAAGAGCGGCGAGATCATCCCGCGCATCCTCGGCGTCGACGCGGCGAAGAGGAAGGGAGACGAGAAGCCGTTCCTCTTCCCGAACCGGTGTCCCGTCTGCGGCGAGCCCCTTTTCCGACCCGAGGACGAGGTCGTCGTCCGATGCGAGAACCCGGGCTGTCCCGCGCAGGTTCGCGCCCGCATCGTTCACTACGCGTCGCGAAACGCGATGGATATCGAAGGTCTCGGTGTGAAGGTCGTCGACCAGCTCGTCGACGCCGGGCTTCTCGGCGAGATCCCCGACCTCTACGCTCTGCGGAAAGAGGCGCTCGAAGAGCTCGACCGTTTCGGCGAGAAGTCCGCGGAAAACCTCGTGCGGGCCATCGAGGGGAGCAGGGCCCGGCCGCTCGACCGCTTTCTCTTCGCGATCGGAATCCGCCACGTGGGGAGGACGACCGCGCGTTCGATGGCCGTTCACTTTCGGGCGATCGAGCGGATGCTCGCCGCGGGAGAGGAGGAGCTCGCCGCGGTCGACGACGTGGGGCCGGTCATCGCGCGCTCGGTCCTCCAGTTCGTCGGGAGCGCGCAGGGAAAGCGGCTCGTCGAACGCCTGCGGGCCGCGGGGGTTCATCCGGCGCCGGTCGTTCTTCCGGAGGAGAGGGGGTCTCCGCTCCGCGGGAAGAAGGTGGTCCTCACGGGGACGCTCGCGCGGCTCACGCGGGAGGAGGCTCGCGAACGCATCGAGGCGGCGGGGGGGCGCGTGGTCTCCTCGGTGAGCGCGAAGACCGATCTCGTCGTCGCCGGCGACTCGCCGGGTTCGAAGAGGACCAAGGCGGAGGCGCTCGGCATTCGCGTCGTCGTCGAGGAGGAGTTCCTTTCGATGCTGGGAGGCGTCTGATGGAGCCGCTCGTCCTCAGCGGGGAGGGCCTCACCGTTCGGGGGGTCGCGGAGGCCGCCTCTCGGGAGCGCGAGGTTCGCATCGATCCGGACGCGCGGGGGCGAATGGAAAGAAGCCGTGCGCTGGTCGAGCGTGCGATCGCCGAGAAGCGGGTCGTCTACGGGGTCGACACGGGGTTCGGCGATCTCGCGGAGGTCTCGATCGGAGGGGAGGATCTCGCCGCGCTCCAGGTCAATCTGATCCGGAGCCACGCGGCGGGGATCGGTCCGCCGCTCGACGAGCGGGCGACGCGGGCGATCCTTCTCGCCAAGGCGAACTCGCTCCTCAAGGGATACGACGGGGTGCGCTTCGAGATACCGGTCATGCTCGTCGCCTTCCTCGAACGCGGCCTTCTGCCGGTGATTCCCTCGATCGGGTCGGTCGGGGCGAGCGGGGATCTTGCGCCTCTCGCGCACCTCTCCCTCCCTCTCATCGGGGAAGGGGAGGTGTGGTGGGAGGGGGAGAGGATCCCCGCATCGGACGGGCTCCGGCGGGCCGGCATTCCGGCGCTCGAGCTCGGTCCGAAGGAAGGGCTCGGGCTCGTCAACGGGACGCAGGGGATGTCGGGGATTCTCGCGCTCGCCGCGGACGCGATGGAGAACGTGATCGAGCACGCGGTGATCGCCGCGGCCCTCTCGACCGACGCGCTCCGCGGGACGGACGACGCCTTCGACGCGCTCCTCTTTCGTGTGCGTCCCCATCCGGGCGGCGCCGAGGTTGCGGCCCGTTTGCGCGCGCTCCTCCGGGGGAGCGCGATCCGCGAGTCGCACCGGGGCGTTCCGAAGACCCAGGACGCCTACTCGATCCGCTGCGCGCCGGTCGTCGTCGGCGCGGCGAGGGATCTTCTCGCGAACGTCCGCCGGACCGTCGAGGCCGAGCTGAACGCCGCGACGGGAAACCCCCTCTGCTTCGCCGACGAGAACCGAATCCTCTCGGGCGGCAACTTCCACGGGGAGCCGGTCGCCCTGGCCGCCGATTTTCTCGCGATCGCCGCCGCCGAGGTGGGGAGCATCGCCGAGAGGCGGGTCGCCCGTCTCGTCGACTCGAAGCTTTCGGGGCTCTCACCATTCCTCGCGAGGAACCCCGGCCTCCACTCCGGCTACATGGTCGCGCAGTACACGGCGGCGGCGCTGGTCTCGGAGAACAAGGTCCTCGCTCATCCGGCCTCGGTCGACTCGATCCCGACCTCCGGGAACCAGGAGGACCACGTGAGCATGGGCTTCCACGCCGCGCGGAAGGCGAGGGAGGTCGTGGAGAACGTGAAGAGAATCGTCGCGATCGAGCTCCTCGCCGCGGCGCAGGGGATCGAGTTCCTCAGGCCGCTCCGCACGAGCGAAGCCCTGGAGGCGGCGATCGCGGCGATCCGATCGGCCGTCCCTTCGCTCGAGGAGGACCGGCCAGTCGGCCCCGATATTGAGCGAATCGTGCAATTGATCGATGAAGGAACCATGCGCGGGCGCGTGAGGCGCGCGCTTCCGACGGAGGGGTAGGACATGAAGGGAATCGGAACGGTCCGCGCGCCGCGCGGCACGGATCTCCGCTGCCGCGGCTGGGTGCAGGAGGCCGCCTACCGGATGATTCAGAACAACCTCGATCCGGAGGTCGCCGAGAAGCCGGAGGAGCTGATCGTCTACGGCGGCTCGGGGAAGGCGGCCCGGAATCCCGACGCGTTCCGTGCGATCCTCCGCGAGCTGGAGCGCCTCGCGGACGACGAGACCCTCCTCGTTCAGTCGGGGAAGCCGGTCGGGGTCTTCCGAACGACGCCCGAGGCGCCCCGCGTTCTTCTGGCGAACTCGCTCCTCGTTCCCGCGTGGGCGAGCTGGGAGAAGTTCCGCGAGCTCGAGAAGATGGGCCTGATCATGTACGGTCAGATGACGGCCGGCTCGTGGATCTACATCGGCGCGCAGGGAATCATCCAGGGGACGTACGAGACGCTCGCCGAGGCGGCGAGGCAGCATTTCGGCGGCAGCCTCTCGGGGCGCGTCGTCCTCACCGGCGGGCTCGGGGGGATGGGGGGCGCGCAGCCGCTCGCCGTCACGATGAACGAGGGGGTGTGCCTCGCGGTCGAGGTCGACCCGGCGCGGATCGAGAGGCGGATCTCGACAGGGTTCTGCGACGAGCGGGCCGACGACCTCGACGAGGCGCTCCGCCGCGCCGAGGCGTATCGGAAGAAGAAGGAGGCGCGGTCGATCGCGCTCTGCGCGAACTGCGCCGATGTCCTCCCCGAGATCGCGCGGGGCGATTTCGTGCCGGACATCGTCACCGACCAGACCTCGGCGCACGATCTCCTGAACGGCTATGTGCCGAACGGGATGACCCTCTCGCAGGCGATCGAGCTTCGGAGGAAGAGCCCGGACGAGTACATCGCGCGCGCCGGCCGCGCGGCCGCCGCTCATGTCGAGGGGATGCTCGCGCTGCAGAAGAAGGGCGCGGTCGTGTTCGACTACGGAAACAACATCCGCGCCCAGGCGGAGAAGTACGGCGTGAAGAACGCGTTCGATTTCCCCGGGTTCGTGCCCGCGTTCATCCGTCCGCTCTTCTGCCT
>JBDRFQ010000465.1:0-3632 GCA_043818685.1 Candidatus Eiseniibacteriota bacterium | reverse complement strand
CCGGGAACGCGGCTTCGGTTCTCGGGGGGGCTCGAGGTCGAGCTCAGCGAGATGCGGAAGCCCTGCCTCGTCCTCGACACGGTGGACCCGAAGCTGAAGTCGGACGCGGCCGGCCGCTGCGGCTTCCTCGCCCGCGTCGTTCGCCCCGCGATCGTCCGCCCGGGCGAGACGATGCGGATCCTCCACGCGGGCGCCCGATCCGATCAGTTCTGAGCGAAGTCCCCGCGCTCTTTCTACTCCCTTCCCGCGACCTCCGACTCGCGTCTCGAAGCCGGAAGAGGGCGCGACGCCGAAGGACCGCAGGATCCGAGGTTCTCTTGTCCGGTTCCCGTGCGCGGGCCCGTTTTCTTGACCGTCTCGCAGGGGGGAAGGTAGTCTCGCGTGGAAGCCGCGAGGAGCTCGATGAAAACCGCGAAGAACGGCGAGAGCGACATCCGGACCCTCTTTGAAAGGGCATTCCGCGAGCGGGTTCGAAAGTGCGTGCCCTTGCGGCCTGACGGTTCGAGCCGGCTCCTTTTCCGCATGGCGAGCGATCGGAGAACCGTCGTCGGCGTGTGCAACTCGAACAAGGAGGAGAACGCGGCGTTCGTCGGATTCTCGCGGCACTTCCGGGCCCTCGGGTTTCCGGTTCCCGAGATCCTCGCGGAGGACTCCGCTCGAGGGATCTATCTGGAGACCGATCTCGGCGACGAAACGCTCGCCCTCCGGCTTCAGCGCTCGAGAGAGACGGGGCGCGGCGGAGAGAGCGTCGATGCCCTCTACGAGAAGGTGGTCCGCTGGCTTCCCCGCTTCCAGGCGCTCGGAATCGGCGGGCTCGACGCGGCGCTCTGCTATCAGGGGCGCGAGTTCGACGCGGCGGCGGTGCGGAGGGATCTCGACTACTTCCGGGAGTGCTTTCTCGACCTTCTCTCTCCGAACAAGTGCCCGACCGACGCGCTCGAAAAGGAGTTCGAGGAGCTCGCCCGCTTCATCGACGCCGAGGAGCGCCCGTTCTTTCTGTACCGTGACTTCCAGTCGCGCAACGTGATGGTCGCCGGGGATCGCCCTTTCTTCATCGATTACCAGTCGGGCCGGAGGGGGGCCGCGGAGTACGATCTCGCCTCGCTCTTGTACGAGGCGCGGGCCTCATTGGAGGAGAGCACGCGGGAGAGGCTCCTCGAGACGTATCTCGGGGAGATGGAGAGAATCGTCCGGCTCGACAGGAATCGCTTCCGCCTCTTCTTCCCGGCGTTCGCGTGCGTGCGGGTCCTTCAGGCCCTTGGGGCGTACGGCAACCTGGGGGTTCGACAGGGGAAGACATGGTTCCTCGGCAGCATCCCGCCCGCCTTGGCGAACCTGGGGTTCCTCCTCGCATCGCCCCGTTTCCCGGTCGATCTCCCCGAGCTCAGGCGCGCCGTTCTTCCGCTCGTGGAGAACCCCCGATCGCTGAAGGCGGCGATCCCATGAACCAGGACCTAACCGTTCATATCTATAGCTTCTCCTACCTGCGGGGCGGCATTCCCGAGGATCCGACCGGGCACGGGGGCGGTTTCGTCTTCGACTGCCGGGTGCTTCCGAACCCGGGCCGCGAGGAACGTTTCAAGGATCTTACGGGGAGGGACCCCGGGGTGGTGCGCTATCTCGATGAAAGGGAAGAGGCGCGCGTCTTCTGGGACAGAGTCATCGCCCTCGTGCTGGACGGGGCGCAAACCTATCGGGCACGCGGATTCGATCATCTCACCGTCGCGTTCGGCTGCACCGGAGGCCAGCACCGCTCGGTCTACTTCGCCGAGAAGCTCCGCCGCGCCCTCGAGGAGCACGGCGTCGCCTGCACCCTCGTCCACCGCGATCTCTCGGAGGCATCTTCATGAAAGCGATGGTTCTCGCCGCGGGTCTCGGCACGCGGCTCCGTCCCCTCACGAACGAGAAGCCGAAAGCCCTGGTCGAGATCGGGATGAAGCCCCTGCTCGGGCTCCTCCTCGACAAGCTCCGGGCGCACGGAGCTTCCGATGTCGTCGTGAACGCCTTCCATGAGTCCGATCGGCTCGTGCGGTTCGTCGAGGAGGCGCCCTACCCGCGGGGGTGGGTCCGCATGTCCGTGGAGGAGCGCCTCCTCGGAACCGGCGGGGGCGTCCGGAACGCCGCTCCCCTCCTCGGGGAGACGGAGCCCATTCTCGTGCACAACGTCGACGTGCTCAGCAACCTCCCCTTCCGTAGGCTCCTCGAGGATCATGCGGCGGCCTCGGCGGCCGCGACCCTGGCCGTGGGGACGCGCCAGAGCAACCGTTCGCTGGCGGTGGACGAGGAGGGACTCCTCTGCGGCCGGTGGGGGGAGCCGCCGGTGCGGAGCCCGCGCGGGGAGCTCCGGCGCTTCGCATTCAACGGGATGCAGGTGCTCTCCCCGGGGATCGCCGCGTCTCTTCCCGGCGAGGGGGCTTTCTCGCTGATCGACGCCTACCTGGCCCTCTCGCGCGGAGGGGAGAAGGTGCGCGTGTTCCCGATGGACGACTGGTACTGGGCGGAGGTTGGAACGCCGGAACGCCTCGAGAAGCTCAAGAGAGACATCGCCCGGCGCTGGATTCCCCTCGAGAGCCTCTCTTCGTGAAGCCGCGGCGCGCGGTTTCCGAGCAAGAGGGAGAGGCCGGATTCGCGGGGAGAGGCCGGGCCGGCTACTTCGCGACGATGTAGGCGATCCACGCCGGATCGTTCACGGGCCGGATGACGGGCCGGAAGATGCCGTCCCCCTCGCCGTCCGGCGTGGTTCCCTCCCAGTAGACCCAGGTCTTCTTGAAGCCCGCCTCTCGGAGGAGGTCGATCGCTTCCGGCAGGCTCCAGAGGCGCCAATCGTAGCGGAATGCCTTCCGGATTCGAGTCCCGCCCGGGAGGCGAAAATGGATGAAACATCGATAGTCGCCGGTTACAGGGTTGTAATGATCCTGGTCCCACAGGTACGAGAATCCGGGGTGGACGATCTCCTCGATCTGGGGAACCTGCGCCTCCGGTCCTCCGTAGATGTCGAGGAAGAAGAGCCCCTTCGCGTGGAGAGTCCGCCGGACCTTCCGGAAATACGACAGGAGAACCGGACGTTCCTTGAATGTGAAATAAGAGAAGTTCATGGCGGTGACGACGTGGGGGCGCACACGGGGCGGAGAGAGGACGTTCCCGCGAACGAGCCGGACCCGCGCCGCCGCTCTCCCCGCGGCGGGGAGGTTGTTCCGCCGGGCCCATTCGAGCACGCCCGCGTCCAGGTCGATGCCGACCGCCCGGTGCTCCGGCGAGCTTCTCACCCAGCGGCAGCAGAGGGCCGCGCTCCCGCAGAAGTCCTCTCGGAGAAGGGTCGGGGTCGATCCGAACACCTTCCGGTAGACGCGCCGGATGAAGCGCACCTCCTCGTCCGGGTTCTGGACGGAGATTTCGTAGAGTCTGTTCTTGTTCGCGGTTCGCGCGTTCGGTCTTTTCACTGGTTTCACCGAGTTCCGGCGGCAGGGGCCGCTCTCGCTGAGCCCCTGCCGGCTGGCTTTTCCGCGGGGATCCGCGGCCGGCCCGGCCGCCTTGCATCCCGCCTCGTCTTCCGGCCGAGGAACGATAGCGGAGGATACCACAACGAGCGCGGACGGGAGAACAGGCGCGAGCGTTTCCCGTTAATCCCTTCC
>JBDRFQ010000464.1:0-4212 GCA_043818685.1 Candidatus Eiseniibacteriota bacterium | reverse complement strand
GCAGGAGGTCGAGGAGGGAGGGGAGGTGCTCGGGAAGCTCGATCAGATCGTCGAGGACATGCGAAAGGTGGAGCGCGATCTCGAGAAGGCAAACCTGAGCCCTGAGACGAGGGAGAGGCAGGAGAAAATCCTCTCGCGCATGCTCGACGCGCAGAGATCGCTCCGCGAGCGGGGGTACCGGCGGGAGAGGAGGTCGCGCGCGGGCGAGGAGGTCGATGCGGCTTCCCCCGAGTCGATTCCGCGCACGCTCTCGGAGATCCGCGATCGGATGCGCGAGGACCCGATTCGCGGGCAGGAGTTCGCGGTTCCTCCGGAGTACGACGAGCTGATCCGCTCCTATTTCCGTTCGCTGACCGAGGAGAAGTAGCGCAAGATGGGCCTTCTCGTGGGGGGCGCCGTTCTGGCGCTCTACCTCCTCACCCTCTGTCCCACCGTCTACGTGGGGGATTCGGGCGAGCTCACGACCGCCGCGGCCGTGCTCGGCGTCGCCCATCCGCCCGGCTACCCGCTCTACGTTCTTCTCGGGCGTCTCTTCGCGCTCCTCCCGGCTGGGTCCGTCGCCTTCCGCGTGAACCTCCTCTCGGCGGTCTCCGGGGCCGCGGCCGCGTCGCTCTTGTTCCTGTTCGCGCGCGCGTTTCTCCGCGAGCGGGAGCGGGACGGCGCCGGGCTCCCGCAGATCGCCGCCGCTCTCACCCTCGCGGCGTTCTTCGCCTTCTCGCGCTCGGTCTGGGGGGAGAGCGTGAAGGCGGAGGTCTACACGCTCAACCTCTTCTGGATCTCGCTTCTTCTTTTTCTCACGACGAGAAGGGTCCCCTCGGCGCTCCTCTTCTTTCTTCTCGGGGTCGCGGCGGCGAACCACCAGACCGCGCTTCTCTTCATTCCCGGGATGATCTCGCTTCTCGGCGCGCGCGGCGTTCGCGGCATGCACGCCGTTCGGACGTACGCGATCGGGGCGGCGGCGTTTCTCGGGGGCGCCACGCTCTACCTCGTCCCGCTCGTCCGTCCCGATGCGCCCGGCCTCTTCGCCTGGAGGAAGCCGAGCGATCTTGCCGCGCTCCTCGGCCACGTTTTCCGGGCGCAGTACGGAGGGCTGTCCGAGGCGCCCCGCACGATCCCGCACATGCTCGACCAGGGCCTCTTCCTTCTCCGTTTCCTCGCGCGTGAGATGACCCTCCCGGCGGTCCTTCTCCCGTTCGGTCTCTACGGCGCGCTCCGGCGCCGGAGCGCTCCCGCGCACAGGGCTCTCGCGATTCACTTCCTCGTCTTCTCCCTCGGTCTCGTCGTGCTCCTGAACCACGGGACCGATCCCCGGGACGCCTCGGTCGCTTCGGTGTTCTACCTTCCGGCCGTCCTCTTCGGTCTTCTCGTCACGGCGCCGCTTCTCGCGGAGGCCGCCCGGCGGATGGATCGTGCCGTGCCGCGTCTCTCGCTCGCGCTCCTCGTTCTCCCGATTCTCCCGCTCGCGGCGAACCGGGAGGTGTGCGATGCGCGCGGCTTCACGCTCGCTCGCGACGCGGGAGAGGCGATGCTCGAGGCGGCGGAGAGAGACGCGGTCATTCTCACCGAAGGGGACAACGATACGTTCATCCTCTGCTACCTGCAGGTCGTGGAGGGGATGCGCCCCGATGTCGAGCTGCTCGACCGGGATCTCAACCTGTTCACGGAGCGCTACGGGAAAGAGGGTGGAGGGCGGGTGCTCGCGCCGGAGAGGGACGAGGCGATCGAGAGGCTCGCCGCGTCGGACGAGAGGCCGATCTACGCGGTCAGCCGCTACACCGAGGAGCCGGTCGGCGGAAAGAGGCTTGTTTCGGTCGGGCCGCTCTACCGGCTTCTCTCACCGGAGGGGGAGGTCGCGCCCCGTTCGCTCGACCGCGCGCACCCGGAGGGGCTTCGCGTCCCTGGGGCGCGGGACGACTACATGGCCCGCCGCTTCGCCGTCTCCTATCTTTTCCGCTGGATCGATCACTATCGGGCGACGGGGAACCAGGACGGCCTTGCCGAGCTAAACCATCTCGTGCGCGCGGCGGGAGAGGGCTTGCGGGAGGCGCATCTCGCTCTCGGCGAGGGGGCCGCGGCGACCGGCGACACGGCCGGAGCGGTTCGCGAGCTCGAGCGGTCGATGGCGGCCGATCCCGAGTTCATCGAGGCGCGGCGGAGGCTCGCCGAGCTCCTCCGCGCGGACGGGAACCTCGAGAGGGCGGAGGAGGAGTACCGGCTCGTGGCGGAGCGGACAGGCGACCCGGGCGACCTTCTCAACCTCGCCAACATCCTTCTTCTGGAGGGGGAGAGGGTGGAGGCGGAGCGCGCCTACCGCGAGGCGTTCCGAACGGCCTCGGGCGACACGCTGGTGCTCTCCGGCGTCTCGCGCGGCTTCGGACGGCTCGGGCTTCTCGCGGACCACGCGGAAGCGCTCGAGGCCCTGCGGGCGGGGGCGCCCGGCCGCCCGGAGGTTCTCGAGAGCCTGGGAGACGCCTACGACCTTCTCGGCCGCGGCGAGGAGGCGCTCGCCGCCTACCGGGAAGCGGCGGGCCTCGACGCGGAGAACCCGCGCCTCGCGTACAAGCTCGGCCTTCTTTCGCTTCGAACCGGACGGGACGCCGATGCGCGCCGGGAGCTCGGGCGGGCGATCGAGGCGGACAGTGCGTTCGCCGACGCGCTGAACGCGCTCGCGTTCTCCTACGGCGAGTCGGGAGAGCGGCTGGCGGAGGCTCTCTCTCTCGCCGATCGCGCGCTCCGGCATGGGGAGAGGTCGCAGATCGGGTACTATCAGGACACGCGGGGGAGGATCCTCGCCCGGCTGGGGAGGGCTGCCGAGGCGGAGGAGGCCTTCCGTCGATCGCTCGATACGACCCCCGCGGCGGACCTCAGCTCTCTCGCGGAGACGTGCGACGAGCTCGCGCGCGTCCGCGAGGCGAGGGGCGATGCCGGCGAGGCGCGGTCGCTCAGGGCCCGGGCGGATTCGCTCCGCGCGGCGATCCGATGACGATGTGTCCCGCGCCCGGTTTCGTGCGGGGAACCGGGCCCGAAGCGGGGTGTGGGAGAGAAGGCGGGCGTCCGATGGAGAGTGCTGCGGTCGACACGAGAAGGCGCGTGCGAACGACGAACGTGCGGCGCGCCGGGCGGCGGGGCGGGGGCGCCCGTCCGTCCTGTTTCCTGGGGACCGGGGTCGCGGCTCTCCTCGTTCTCTGCGGCCTCCTCGCGCTTCTCCCCGGTTCGTCGCGCGCCCAGCAGGCGACGAACGACGACGCGCGTTTCGACCGAAAGCTCCAGGAGGCGGACCGGAACCTCTACGGGGGGAACGCCGAGCGCGCCCTCCGCCTTTTTGAGGAGCTTCTCTCGTCGCGCCCGGAGAGCAAGGAGGCGCTCATCGGGCTCGTCTCCTCGCGCATCCAGCTCCGCCGGCTGGACGGCTTGGAGACGCTTGCCGAGGAGAGGCTCCGGATGGATCCGGGCGATCCGGATCTCACCCTTCTTCTCGGCGAGGTCCGTGCCGCCGCCGGATCGAGGGAGGAGGCGCTCGCGGCCTGGCGAAGCGCGGTGCCTCTCTTCGACGAGCCGGACAAGGGGTATCGGGAGGCGGCGCGCCGAATGGAAACGGGGCGCATGTTCGAGGAGGCGATCGCCCTTCTCGATGAGGGGCGCCTCTCCCTCGGCGATCCGTTCCTCTTCGCCGAGGAGCTCTGCCGGCTGCACTCCCTCACGGGAAACGGGGACGCGTCCGCCGCGGAGTGGGTGCGCGCCGCCGCCGGCGGAACGAGAAAGGCGGCGGAGGCCCTCCGCGAAATTCGAGAGCTGAAAGAATCGGGGGAGATCGAGGAGTACCCGTACGGTCTTCTCCGGGCGGTTCTCGACTCGATCCCCTCGGCGAGCGGCGTCCGGGAGATTCTCGCCGACCTCTTCCTCGCCGACGGCAGGTGCGCGGAGGCGCTCCGCGAGTTCCGAGAGCTCGACAGGAGCCTGCCGCACTGCGGGCGCTTCCTGCTCTCGTTCGCGAGGGGGGCGGTCGAGATCGGGTGTGCGGACGAGGCGGCGAACGCGGCCCGGGAGGTCGCGCGCGCCTGCGACGAGGCGGGCACGCGGCTCGAGGCGAGCTTCCTTCTCGGGCGGGTCGAGAGGATCGCGGGGAACCCGGAGCGGGCGGCGGAGACGTATCGATCGATCATCGAGGGAACGAGGAACCCGAAGGAACGGGAGACCGCGCGGCTCGAGCTG
>JBDRFQ010000463.1:0-9702 GCA_043818685.1 Candidatus Eiseniibacteriota bacterium | reverse complement strand
CGGGGTTGCCGGCGCCGCCCCCTCGCCCCAGGGCGACGGTTCGGCCGCCGGTCCGCCTCCCGCTCTCGGCCGGAGCGTGCCGCAGCCGAGAAGCAGGAGAAACGCGAGAAGCAACCCGACCCACCGAGACGAGCGACCGAGACTTCTCATCGTTCAACGATCCTTCCTGACGGACTTCCATTCGCCGTCCGCCGCATGATCCCGGAAATCAGGCGTCCGGTCAAGCCGTCCTCCCTCCGCGCCGAAGCTAGGAGCGCGGAGGGACCGATGGACGATCCGAAAGGCGTCACGATCCGCGCGAACGAGATCCTCGGCCGCGGCGGCGAATCGATCGAGGCGGCGGAAATCGTCCGCGCCGGGAGGGCGTTCGCCGCGTGGATCGCGGCCGCGCCGCCGAGCGGCGAGGCCCGGCGAGTCGCGATCGCGGCGGACGCGAGGCCGAGCTCCGCCGACCTGCGGGACGCCCTCGTCCGGGGGCTCGCGTCCGGCGGCCTCACGGTCGCGGACCTCGGGCACGCGCCGCCGGCGGTCCTTCTCACGTCGATGCGACGCCTCCGCCTCGACGGCGGGCTTGCAGTCACCGGCGGCCACCTGCCGCTCGACCGGAACGGCGTTCGCCTGTATCTCCGCGAGCGCCCTCTCGCGGCGGACGAGGTGCGGGCGGTCCTCCGCCGCGCCCGCGACCTCCCCGAGGAGCGCCTGCTGCCGGTTCGCGGCTCCGTCACCCGCATCAACATGATCCCCGACTACATCCGGGGGCTCGAGCGCGCCTTCGCCCCGCTTCGACGAAGATTGAAACATCAATCGATTCACGTCGTCGTCGCGGCGTGCCGCGGCATCGCCTCGCTCACCGCGCCGCACGCCCTCTCGCGAATCGGCTGCCGCGTCTTCCGTCTCGGGTGCACGCTCGATCCCGGCGCGAACGGCTCGGCGCCCGATCCGTCCGACCCCGCGCTCCTCCGCGAGCTCGGGCTCACGGTGCGCGCCTCGAGAGCGGACCTCGGGGTCCTTCTCGGCGGCGACGGAGAGCGGGTGCGGGTCGTGGATCACAGGGGACGCGCGGTGACGCCCGACCTTCTCCTCGCCCTCCTGGCGGCCGATACGGCCGCGGCGATCCCCGGCGCCGCCGTCGCGTGCGACGTCCGCATGAGCGACCTCGTCGACGAGGCGGTGGAGGCGTGGGGCGGAAGGGTCGTGCTCGGCCGGCCGGGGGAGTCGACCTTTCTCGAGTCGCCGCGCCTGAGGGAGGCCTCTCTCGGAGGGGAGGCGGAGGGGGTCCTCACCTTCCGCGATCGGAGCGCGGCGCCGGCGGACGGGACCTACGCCGCGCTCCGCCTCATCGACCTCCTCGCGCGGAAACGGGAAGAGGCCGACCGCCCCCTCCCACTCCGGGCGATCCTCCCCTCCGAGCGTTTTCGGTCGCCGGACCTCGATCTCGAACACACACTAACTTACTGGAATTTCAATCAGTTAGCCGACCGCCTCCGCGCGCGGGCCCTCCCCCTCGGGCAGGTCCGCACGCTCCATGTCGACCCCGACTACGCCGTCCGCCTACGGACCGACGACGGCTGGGGGGTCCTCTTCCGCTCCCCGGACTCGGGAGCCCCCCGGGCGGCCTACGAGGGAAGAACGGACGAGGGCTTTCACAGGATGGGCGCTCTCTTCCGCGGCGCTCTCGGGCCCCCGGCCGAGGAGCAGGCGGCCTCGCGGGCCGCCGACGGGGCCGGTGGGCGCAATCAAGCAGGCTCGTCCCCCCGCCGATAATGGGAGTATGAAAGGCTCAATGAAAACCGCGGCCAAGCCCCCGCAGAAGCAGCAGAAGCAGGAGGTCACCCGAGAGCACCTCGAGAAGCTCCATCAGAGAGAGAAGACCTACTGGCTCCTCTCCGCGATTCTCCTGATCTTCCTTTCGGCGACGGTCATTCTCCAGTTCATGACCGCCGGGGATTGGCTCCCCGACACGTTCTTCCTGAACGAACAGTACCGCCGCACGATCTCGATCGGCCTTCCCGGCCTCGTGATCGTCTTCTGCCTCTACATCACGTCGAAGCGAAGAGAGATCAGCAGCCTCAAGATCACCCTTTACGACCAAAGGGCGCTTCTCGATCGTCTCGAAGAGCGGAGACGGGAGCTCGAGAAGACCCTCGCCGAGCTCCGCCGCGTGAGCACGTTGAAAGACAACCTCCTCTCGACCGTTTCACACGAGCTGAAGAACCCCCTCGCGTCGATCCACTCCGTCTCGCAGATCCTGATGAACTACGGCGATAAAGACGCGGAGTCTCGAACACGCTTCTACCAGCTCATCTACGACGAGACGAAGCGTCTCTCGAACCTGGTCAGCAACCTGCTCGACCTCGCCAAGATCGAGTCTGGGAAGCTCGTGTGGGACATCTCGCCGCAGAACCCGGAAGAGGTGATCCGCTCGGCCATGGCCGTCTCGGGGATCCTCGCGCAGGAGAGGAAGATCATCCTCCGCGACGAGATCGCCAGCGGCCTCCCGACTCTTCTCGTCGATCGGGACCGGATCATTCAGGTCGTCACGAATCTCGTCGGGAACGCGATTAAGTTCACACCCGAAGGAGGGACGATCACCGTGAGCGCGCGCCCCGCCAAGGACCAGGGGAAGAAGATCGTGCGCTTCTCGATCCACGACACCGGTCCCGGCGTCGCGGCAGATCAGCGGGAGCGGATCTTCGAGTGGTTCCACCAGGCGCCGCCCGCGGATGGGAGAAAGGTCCAGGGGACCGGGCTCGGCCTCGCCATCTCCCGCGAGATCGTCGACCCCTTCGGCGGGCGCCTCTGGGTGGAGAGCAAGCCGAAGCACGGCAGCGAGTTCATCTTCACGATTCCGGTCACGGCCAAGCCCGAGGTCGCCGCGCAAGCCTCCCCGCGGCCGGAAGCCCTCGTCGAAGCAAAGTAGACCCTTCTCGAATCCCATCCATCGCCATGGGAGCGCGGCGCGCCCTCGATCTGGTATCGTTGCGCGAGTATCCTCTTTGAAGCCGGGGCGAAGATCCGCCCGCGAGAGGTGTGCCCGTGGTCGATCGAGCGGATGGTCTATCGGGAGAGAGGGCCGGGCCGCGCGGGAGCGTAACCCGTCTCGGGAGACTCCTTCCCCACGGAATCGCGCTCGCCGGCGCCGTGGTCGCCGCGTTCCTGCTCTACCATGAAGTCCTCGGGTACGCGCTCGTTGGACACGACACGTACCCGATCATCGCCGCCGCGCGCATCCGGGACGCCGGCGACCTCCTCGGCACGTTCACCGAGGAGCTGATGGACGGGCGCTACACCGAGGGGCACTTCTACCGGCCGGTGCTGAACCTCTCCTTCGCGATCGACCACGCGCTCTACGGGCTCCGCGCGTGGGGCTATCACCTGACGGATCTTCTCCTTCTCGCCCTTACCGCGTATGCCATCGCGCGGCTCGCCTCCGGCGGCGGGCGGCGCGCGATCGGGATCGCGGGGATCGCCGCGGGGCTCCTCTACCTCTTCCACCCGGTCCACCTGAACGTCCTCCCGGTGGCGGCCCGGCGCGCCGACTCGCTCGCGGTCCTCTTTGTCGCCCTCGCGCTTCTCGCGGGGCGCGCGCGGGGACGGTCCGGGCGGTGGGGCCCCGCTCTCTTCGCGCTACTCGCGGTGGGCTCGAAGGAGAGCGGGGCAATCGCCCCCGTTCTTCTCTTCGCGCAGGCGCTTCTCAGTTCGCGGGGGGATCGTTCGCGCGAGCCGAGGCGCCTCCGGAGCGCGCTCCGCGAGGCGATCCTTCCCCTCGCGGCGGTCCTTCTCTTCTTCCTCGCGAGACAGGCGGTCCTCGGCGGCCTCGGCGGTCACCGCGAGGTCTCGTTCGCCGGCCTCTCCCGCCACGCGGTTCTGATCTTCATGTGGATTCAGAGGTATACGTTTCATCCTTATCCTATTCTCGGCGGCCTTCTCGGGGGACAGGCGTGGACGCCGGCGCTCTTCGCGTTCTACGCGATCGCATCGGCCGCGCTCCTCCGCGGGACGGGCGCGGGGCGGACCGCCGCCCTCGCGTGGGCGTGGCTCCTTCTCGGCGCGGGGATCCACATACCTTCCCTGTCGATCTCCCCGTGGTACGCGCTCCATTCGGTCGCGGGCCTCGCGATCCTCTCCGGGCTTCTCGTCGAGCGGGTTCTTGCCGTCGCGGCGGACGAAGGGCGGGGCGGCGCGCGGATCGGGGGGGCGTTCGTGTTGGCCGCGGTTGTCGCGCTCGGCGGTGTCAACCTGCGGCACAGCCCGCTCTTCGCCTTCTACCCGGAATGGAAGGACGCGAGCCGGAAGACGGAGCGCTTCCTCGGGGGCCTGAAGGCGAGGGTCCGTTCGGCGCCGGCCGAATCGACGATCGAGGCGCCGGATCTCCCCTTCCTCTCCCGCTACCGGTCCGGTTCGCCGATCGCGATCGTCGCCCCGCTCTCGGACTACGCGGTTCAGGCATGGGCGGAGCTGACCTTTCCCGAGAGGAGAATCCGCGTCGCTCGCGCGGGGACGGAGGCGGCCCCTCCAGCCGCGGACGAGGTTCTTGTCGTCGTTGCGCCGGGAGGGTGATCGCGCTCTTCGCGGCTGGAAGCGGCCGGGTCCAAGGGGTGGCCTGGTGGAACCGCGAGGCGAGGAGGTGTGCGCTGTTCACGGATGATCTGTTCGGACGGCTCGATTACCGGCGCTTCGTCGCGTGGAAGCCGCGCATCGAGCGGGAGATGCCCTTCCTGCTCGAGACGTTCGGAAAGCCGGGGAAGGGCCCTCTTCTCGACATCGGATGCGGAACCGGGGAGCATGCCGCGGCGCTCGCGGGAAAGGGCTACGCGGTGGTCGGGCTCGACCGCTCGCCCGCGATGATCGAGAAGGCGCGGGCGGCCTACGCGAGGCCGCGGTTCGTTCAAGGGGAGATGGCGCGCGTTCCGCTTCGCGGGGAGGGGTTTCTCGGCGGGGCGTACTGTCTCGGCAACACGCTCGTGAACCTCCTCGAGGACGAGGAGTACGCGGCCCTCTTCGGTTCGGTCCGGTCGCTCCTCGCGCCCGGCGCCCCGCTCCTCATCCAGATCGTCAACTTCCATCGGATCCTCGAGAAGGGGGTGCGACACCTGCCGCTCAACTTCCGAAAGACGGACGAAGGCGAGGTCCTGTTCTTGCGCTTGCTCGATCCGATCGACGAGAGGCGCATTCGCTTCGAGATGGTCACGGTGGAGAGAAGGCCGCCGGACGGAGAGAGCCGGATCGCTCAGGCGACATCGAGCGTGCTCCGGCCGTTGCGGGATCGCGCGCTTGCCGGTCTTCTCGAAGGGGCGGGATTCGAATCGGTCCGCCTCTTCGGCTCCTATCGCCCCACCCCCTACGACTCCCTCGAGTCCCACGACCTGATCGTGGTGGCGAGGTAAGGAGAGGCTTGACGGGCCGGGGTCTCCCGAGGGATCGCTCCGACGAGGCCGGGTACCCGACCCCTGGATTGCGGCGGAAAACGGGGACACGAACCCGGTCTTGGCAATCAGCGGCTGCTCCTCCGGCTGAAGCCCGGGGTCATGTGCCCGTTTTCCGCCCGCACGGGGGCGGGTGGCCGAGCGGTGCAAGCGAGAAAGCGCGCCGCGATTTCGCAGCGGGTCCCTCGGGAGACCCCGGCCCGCTGAGCCCCCTATAGGCCCCTCCCAGGCCGCACCTCGCTCCGGCGCGTCCTTTCGCCTATACTCTCGGGGAGAGAACTCGAACCGCCCATCTCCGAGGAGGTCCCTCCCATGCGCTCGAACCCGATCGCTCTCGCCCTGTTCCTCGCCCTCGCCGTCACCGGGACCGCCCGCGCCGGGGAGGGAACGATCACCCTCTTCCACACGAACGACCTGCACAGCCACTACGAGGCCGAGAGCGTCGGCCGCTCCGGGGAGGAGTCCCTCGTCGGCGGTTTTGCGGCCCTCGAAGCGACCCTTCGGCGCGAGCGCGAGACCGCCGCGCACTCCCTCTATCTCGATGCCGGCGACTTCATGACCGGCACCCCCCTCTCCGACATCGATTACGAAGGCGCGAGGGGGGGCGCGATCGTCGCCTTCTACAACCTCGTCGGCCTCGACGCCCAGGTCCTCGGGAACCACGAGTTCGACCAGACCCTCGAAAACCTCGATGCTCTGATCTCCCTCGCGGAGTACCCGGTCCTCGCGGCGAACCTGCGCCGCTCAGACGGCAGCCTTTACACGGGGAAGGCATACGAGACCTTCACGGTCGGTGACGTCCGCGTCGGCGTCATCGGCATCACGATCGACGGCCTCAGCTCGCTCATGAGCGCCGACAAGAGAGCGCACCTCGAGATCGACACGGGCATCGAGACGCTGGTCGATCTTGTCGACGAGGTGGACGGGAAGAGCGACCTCGTCGTCGTCCTCTCGCACGAGGGGATCGACATGGACCGCGAGATCGCCCGCGTCGTGGACGGGATCGACGTCATCGTCGGCGGGCACAGCCACACGCGCCTCGGCGAAGGCGAGTGGGTCAAAGGGGTCCTCATCGTTCAGGCGGGAAGCAACGCCCAGTGGCTCGGGCGCGCGGACCTCGTCGTGCGCAGCGACTCGCTCGCGGGGGCGGAATGCCGCCTCGTTCGCGCCGATGCGGAAGAGGCGGAACCCTCGGCCGAGCTCGCCGACCTCGTCGAGGTCTTCCAGGAGCGGATCGACGACGAGTACGGGTACGTGATCGCCGATGCGCCCTCCGAGCTCGGCCGCTGCTACTTCTGCGAGAGCGACCTCGGGAACTGGGTGACCGACCGCCTCCGCGAGGAGACCGGGGCCGACGTCGCGCTCCTCAACAGCGGCGGCATCCGGCAGGACATCGCCGCAGGCCCGGTCACGAAGCTCGACATCTTCGAGGTCCTCCCCTTCTGGAACCAGATCTGCGTCTTCACGTGCGCCGGCGAGGACCTCCTCACGTTCGCGCTCACGAACGCGATCGCCGAGGCGGAGGAGACGCACGGCATCCTTCAGGTATCAGGCCTGACGTATTCGTGGTGGCAGAGCCCCGAGGGGATCAAGATCCACACCGCGATGGTCGGCGGGAAGCCGGTCGATCCGGCGAAGAGCTACAAGGTCGCGAGCGTCGACTTCGTCGTCGAGAGCAACGCCGACCGCTACCTCGGCTTCGTCCCGAAGGACCTCGAGTCCCTCGGTGTCACCCTCACCTCCCGCGTCATGGACGCCGCCGCCCGCCTCGGCACCATCGACCGCCCCCTCGAAGACCGCATCCAGCGTGTCGAGGTGGACTTCGCCGCGCCAGCGGGGAGGTAGGGACAGGGCAGGGAATGGTGAGAGGCGTGCGAATCTGACCGCCGGCCGGCCGGGTGTCTTCGCCTCGCGGGGCGCGGGTGGCGGTCTTACGCTAAAACCCCCGGCGCTTCTTCTTCGACTTGGGGGGGGGGGCGGGGCCGCGGGCGGCGCGGCGCTTCATCTTCTCGAGATAGCGGGCCTTCCGTCCCTCGCGGTCCGGCCGCGCGTGGACGGCCTTCGCCTCCGGCGCCAGGGCCGGCGCGCGGCGGCCCTCCACGGCCCGCGGTGGAGCTTCCTCGGCCCCCTCGGCTCCGACCTCCGATACCTCGGGGCTTTCCGGCTCCTCCTCCTCGCGCGTCAGCAGCGTCTCTTCCAGCTCGGCCATCTGTTTAGCAGTAAAGTGTTCTTCCTTCGTCGACTGAGGAGGCGGGCGATTGACATCGTAGTAGAAGTGCTCGGTCGAAATGATCTTCGCGCCGGCGCGCTTCGCCTTCTTCGCCAGGTCCTTGTCCGCGGTGACGACGGTCACCTCATCCCCGCGGCCGACCGCTTCCTTCGCCTCGAACGCGATGAGGTCGTCCGCCTCCGCCGGCGGATCCGTGAAGCGCACCCGGAGCGGCCCCTCGTCCCGGTTCCCAGGATGCCCGCCTGGAAATTTCTGTCCGTCGTAGATGATCGAAGCGCTCACCTCCCCGGACCGCTTCGCCCATTCCAGAACCAGATCCTCCGCTTCCTCGCGCGAGGCGCGTTTCCCCTCGTAGGCAAGCCGCTCGGCAAGGCTCTCTACCGTGAGAATGAAATTGTGGCCGTCGATGATCGTCTGGCGCATGGATCTCCTCCCTCCAACAGGCTTCATCGTTCCACGGACACGGTCCCATCGTCAAGACCCGGCCGCCCGGCCGGCGGCTCCGACCCGATGGACCGGCCGGCAATCGAATCCGCCGATTCACGGCCCACCCCGCCGGGACGCCTCGCCGATTTGCTCTTGAACCGCCCGGCCAGCACTCATGATTCAATGGGGGTTTCGTATCGACACCCGGACCGAGGGGCCGGCTTCGCCCGACCGAGAAGCCGCCACAATGAATTGAAAAAATAGGAGTTAGCCCGCCGGAGCGCCTCGGTCCGCCCGCGGCTTCCGGCGAGGGGACGATCCTCACGGACAAGGAACCGGCCTCCCACCACCGGGTCTTTCCCAGGAGCATCAACCTCCTCGGGCCGGTGATGAGGGTCGTGCTCGTCGGCGCCCCCCTCTACCTGGCGACGCTCATCTGCTACGGGAACTCGGCGAAGGCGACGCGCGTCGGATACGAGCCGGCCCAGCCGGTCGCCTACAGCCACGCGCTCCACGTGATCGCGGGGCTCGTCGTGATCGGCTGGGTTCTGGCGCGCGCCCGCGAGGGGCGCTATGGGCGCGACTCCTTCACGCCGGTCGACCTGGCGGGGCTCTACTGGCATCTCGTGGACCTCATTCGGGCTCGCCCTCCTCGACACCGTCAACTACCAGCACGAGCTGATCCCTGGCTACGCTCCCGGGGTGCGGCCGTGAAGGACCGGACGGTGAAGCCGAACGGCTCCTCTTCGCCGAGGCCCGAACCGATGGAGGGCGCGCGCCGTCTCGGGATGCTTCTCTTTCTCGTTTCGCTCTCGGTCCTCTTCGCGGCGAGCATGGCCGGCTATCTCGTCGTGAGAATCCGGGCGCCGGAGTGGCCCCCCGCCGGGTCCCCCTCCCTCCCCGCGGGCCTCTGGCTCGGCACGGCGATCCTCCTCGCCGGCCGCGGAACGATTCACTACGCCCGCAATGGAATCCGAAAGGCCGGACCGCGACGGCCCGCCGCGCCCTGCTCCTCACCCTCGCCCTCGGCGTCCTCTTCCTCATCATCCAGGTTCGAAACTGGAACGCGATCGGCGACCCCCTTCGACGGGGCCGGGTGCCCTCTTCGGCTTCACGTTCTACATGCTGACCGGACTCCACGCGGCGCACGTGCTCGGGGGCCTCATCGCCCTCGCGGTCGTTACGGCGAGGGCGCACCGCGGCGCCTACTCGGCCGCGGACCATGCCGGAATCGAACTGTGCGCGAGGTACTGGCACTTCCTCGACATCGTGTGGATCGTGCTCTTCGCCGTGCTTCTCGTCGGAAACGGATAGCCCGGATCTTGCTCGGATCTTCCGCCGCGGCCGCGGGTCAGGGCCGGCCGTGGAGGGTCTGTGGTCGGACTTCGAGATCCCCTCGGACCTCGGGACGCGCGAGGGAATGCGAAGAGCGCGCGCTTTCCGCCCGGGCGGGCCGGGAGAGCCCGGAGGCGGGGCCCCGGTCGAGGGCGAGAAGCCCGAGAAGAAGGGGGAGGTAGACGACGCTGGCAAGGAAGAGACGCTTCGCTTCTAAAGCGGTTCTTCGAAGGAAGAGCCTCACGCCGAGAAAGAGAAGCCCGAGGCCGAGAAGAACGGATCCCG
>JBDRFQ010000462.1:0-2165 GCA_043818685.1 Candidatus Eiseniibacteriota bacterium | reverse complement strand
CTTCTTCCTGCGCGCCGGATACCGGACCGAGACCGGGGATCTCCGTGACGGCGACGGCGGGGCGGATCTCGCCGGCCTGACCTTCGGCCTCGGCTTCGGGAGGGTGCGCGGGTACAGGGTCGACTACGCGTACGCGTCGATGGGTGACCTCGGGGGCACGCATCGTTTCTCATTCAACTGGGTCTTTCACTAATCAAGAGTGTGTTCGCGGGCCGGGCCGGCCGGAGAGAGAGAGGAGACCGTGCGTGTTCTCGTGGTCGGCAGCGGCGGGAGGGAGCACGCGCTGATCGACGCGCTCTCCCGTTCCCCGGGGGCTGACGAGATCGTGGCCTGCCCGGGCCGGGAGGGCTTCGCACCCCTCGCGCGGCCGGTGCCGGGGACCGGGTTCTCCCCGGACGAGATCCTGGCGGTCGCGGAGAGCGAGGAGGTCGACCTCACCATCGTGGGCCCGGAGGCGCCTCTCGTCGCGGGGGTCGGGGACCTCTTCGCCCGGACCGGCCGGGCGTTCTTCGGCCCGGGGCGGGGGGCGGCGCGTCTCGAGGGGAGTAAGGTCTTCGCGAAGGAGGTTCTCGAGGCGAGCGGCGCTCCGACGGCCCGCCACGCGGTGGTCCGCTCGCCGGCGGAGGTGGGCCCCGCGCTCGATGCGATCGGGCTCCCCGTCGCCGTGAAGGCGGACGGCCTTGCCGCCGGCAAGGGGGTGGTCCTTGCCCGCACCGAAGAGGAGGCGGCGGCCGCGGCGGGACGCTTCCTCGAGGAAAAGGCGCTCGGGCCGGCGGGGGAGACGGTTCTTTTCGAGGAGTTCCTCCGCGGCGAGGAGCTCTCGATCCTCGCGATCGTTCAGGGCGAGCGGTTCGAGCTCTTCCCTCCCTCCCGGGACTACAAGAGGATCGGGGACGGGGGGAAGGGGCCGAACACCGGCGGGATGGGCGCAATCAGCCCGGTTCCGGGCGTGGGCGATGATCTCCTCCGGTGGATCGGGGACGAGGTGTTTCGCCCGGTCCTCCGAGCGATGGCGCGCGCGGGGAACCCGTACCGGGGGATTTTGTACGCGGGTCTCATGTTGACGAGTGAAGGACCGAGGGTGCTCGAGTTCAACTGCCGATTCGGCGACCCGGAAACCCAGGCGGTTCTTCCGCTCGTCGAGGAGGATCTTCTCCCCAGGCTCGACGCGGTCGCGCGGGGCGGGTGGATCCCCGGGCCGCTCGGCGTCTCCGGCGGCGCGGCGGCGTGCGTCGTTCTCGCCTCCGCGGGGTATCCGGACCGGCCGCTGAGGGGCGCCCGGATCGAGGGCCTGGACGAGCCGCCTCTGGAGGGAACGGGCCGCTATCACGCGGGAACCGCGCGAAAGGAGGGCGCCTGGGTCGCAGACGGCGGGAGGGTGCTGAACGTCGTCGCCCGCGGGTCGAGCCTGGAGGAGGCCCTCTCGCTCGCCTATCGGGAGGCGGACCGGATTCGGTTCGAGGGGAAACAATGGAGAAGCGACATCGGAAAAGCGGGCGTGCAGGGGTAGAGGCCGGGAGCCCGCGCGTCGGGGTGGTTCTCGGCAGCCGCTCGGACCGGAGCATCGCGGACGCGGCCGGGGCGGTTCTCGACCGTCTCGGGATCGCCCATGAGGTCGTGGTCGCGTCGGCGCACCGCGACCCGGAGCGGGTTCGCCGGTACGCGGCGGGCGCGGAGAGGAGGGGGATTCGCGTCATCATCGCGGTCGCGGGTCTCGCCGCGGCGCTCCCCGGCGTCGTCGCGAGCCACACGGCGCTGCCGGTCGTCGGCGTTCCGGTCCCCGCCGGGCCGCTTGCCGGGGTGGACGCGTTGCTCTCGATGGTGCAACTCCCTTTGGGCGTGCCGGTCGGAACGGTTGCGCTCGGCGAAACGGGCGGGAAGAACGGGGCGCTTCTCGCGGCGCGGATCCTCGCCCTCGGGGACTCCGCCCTCAGGCGCCGCCTCCTTCGGTACCGGGCGTCTCTCCGGAGCGGGGGGAAGGAGCGGCCCCGTTGACGGCGCGCGAGCTCGCCCTCGAGGAGGCGGGCGCGGGGGAAGGGCTGGCGGTGGTCGTGCGGGTCGTCCTCTCGAAGGGGCTCCTCGCCTACCCGGCCGAGACGATGTACGGAATCGGCGGGGACGGCCTCGACGCCGCGGTCGCCGCCCGAATCGCCGGGGTGAAGGGG
>JBDRFQ010000461.1:0-2464 GCA_043818685.1 Candidatus Eiseniibacteriota bacterium | reverse complement strand
AAGATGGCGCCCGGCTCCGAGACGTTCGTCCAGTTCCGCCTGGAGGGGCCGGTGGTGGTTGCGCGCGGCGATCGTTTCATCGTCCGCACCTACTCGCCCGCGCGCACGATCGGCGGAGGCACGGTGCTCGACGCGAACCCGACGAAACGGAAGGGGGCGGGCCGGAGCGACCTCGGCTTCCTTGCGGTGGCCGAGGCGGGGGATCGCGGTGAGATGATCCGGTCGGTCCTCCGTTCGTCGAGGAAGGGGGCCGTCCCGATCGCCGAGGTCGCCCGGCGCCTCCAGATCCTCGACGCGGAGGCTCTCGAGGCGCTTCGGGCCCTGGAGGCGGTGGGGGAGGTCCGCTTCCTCGGCCAGGGCGTCCTCCTCGAGGAGACCGCTTCCGCTCTCGAGGCGGAGATCGAGGAGAGGATGAGGGATGCTTCAGTGAGGGATCCTCTCCGCGCGGGCATCCCGCGCGAGGAAATCCGCCGGAGCCTATCGAGGGAGGTCGACCTCCCCCTCTTCCAGGTTCTTCTCGGCGAGATGGCGAAAGCGGGGAAGGCGACCCTCCGCGGCGAGATCGTGCTTGCCGGCGGCGGGGCGCTTCCCGAGAGGTTCCGGCGGCTCGCCGAGCGGGTCGAGGCGATCCTCGAGAAGCACCGCCTCGCCCCTCCGCTCCCCGCGCAGCTCGCGGAGGAAGCCGGGGCCGGGGCGAAGGAGCTTCAGACGGTGCTCGACCTCCTCGCCCGGTTCGGCCGCGTCGTCAAGGTCGCCCCGGCCCTCGTCTATCGGACCGCCGAGATCGAGGAGATCCGTTCGGTTCTCCGCGCGGCCCTCAAGGAAAAGGGCGCCCTCTCGGTGAGCGATTTCAAGGAGAGGACCGGCGTCAGCCGGAAGTACGCCGTCCCCCTTCTCGAGCACTTCGACCGGGAACGATGGACCCGCCGGGAGGGGGATCTCCGGGTCCCCGGCCCGGCGTTCGTTGAGGAGTAAACGAATGATCGATCTTCGGAGCGATACCGTCACGAAGCCCGGCCCCGGCATGCGCGAGGCGATCGCCCGCGCGGAGGTGGGGGACGACGTGTTCGACGAGGACCCCACGATCCACCTCCTTCAGGAGCGCGTCGCCGCGCTGCTCGGAAAGGAGGCGGCCCTTCTCGTCCCGAGCGGAACGATGGCGAACACGACGGCGGTGCTCACCCACACCGAGAGGGGAGACGAGGTCATCGTCGAGGAGGGGGCGCACGTCTTCAACTACGAGAGCGGCTCCTCGGCGGCCTTCGGGGGACTGCAGCTCCGGACGATCCCGACCGCGGCCGGGTCGTTCACCCTCGAGGAGATGATCGAGCGGATCCGCCCCTCGAACGTCCACCACCCGAGGACCCGCCTCGTCTGCATGGAGAACACGCACAACCGGGCGGGCGGGACGGTCTTTCTGATCGACGAAATGCGGCGGATCGGCGCCGCCTGCAGGGAGAGGGGGATACGCGCGCACCTCGACGGGGCGCGCCTCTGGAACGCGTCGGTCGCATCGGGTGTCCCGATGGCGGAGTACGCGGCCTCGGTCGACTCGGTGTCGGTCTGCCTCTCGAAGGGGCTCGGCGCGCCGGTCGGCTCGCTCGTGTCGGGGACGAAGGAGTTCGTCGCGCGGGCGCGGAAGACCCGGAAGATGCTGGGCGGAGGAATGCGGCAGGCGGGCATTCTCGCCGCGGCGGGGCTCTACGCCGTCGATCACAACGTCGAGCGCCTCACGGAGGACCACGAAAACGCGCGCCTTCTCGCCCGCACCCTGAACGGGATTCCGGGGATCCGCGTCGACCTCGCGAAGGTGGAGACGAACATCGTCATCGCCGACACGAGGGAGCACCCCCTCGGCGAGAACGGGATCGTCGCGAAGATGGCGGAGAAGGGGGTTCTCTTCCTCGCCATCGGACCGGGACGCCTCCGGCTCGTCACGCATCTCGACGTGTCGAGGGCGGACGTGGAGGAGGCGTGCGGTCTCTTGAAGAAGGCACTGGGCGGGAGGGCGGCTTGACGGATGACCTTCCAGAGCCGGGAACGCTCTTTCTCGTCGGAACGCCGATCGGGAACATGGGGGATCTCTCCCCGCGCGCGGCGGAGGCTCTGGAACGCGTCGCGCGCGTCGCGGCGGAGGACACGAGAAGGACCGGGCTCCTCCTTGAGCGGATCGGCGCCCGGACCCCGATGATCTCCTTCCACGCCCACAACGAAGCGAAGCGGGTTCCGGAGATCCTCGCGGCGCTCGGCCGGGGGGAGAGCGTCGCGGTCGTGTCCGACGCGGGGAACCCGGGGATCTCCGACCCGGCGGAGAGGCTCGTTCGTGCCGCGGTGGAGGCCTGCTTCCGGGTCGTCCCGATTCCGGGGCCGAGCGCGTTCGTCGCCGCGCTCGTCGCCTCCGGCCTCCCGGCCGGTGCGTTCGTGTTTCAAGGATACCTGCCGGGCCGGAAGAGCGCCCGGAGGG